>CBIHRE010000019.1:0-19308 GCA_966212385.1 uncultured Akkermansia sp.
CGGCGAGCAAGCTCAAGGAGGTCGAGTTTACCCCGCGCATCGAGAACAACGACTTCCTCACCAAGATCCGTCACGCCGAGGAGTTCCTCGACCACGGCAACAAGGTGAAGCTTCGCCTCAAGTTCCGCGGCCGCGAGATGGCCCACACCGAGATCGGTTTTAACGTGATGAAGCGCGCCCTCGAAGAGCTTTCCGGAATGGGTCATCCCGACTCCGAGCCGAAGCTCATGGGCAAGCAGATCAACGTCATGCTCACGCCCTATCCCGCCAACAAGCGGAAGCGCAAATACACCTTGCACGCCGACGAGGAGGCGATCGACGACTCCGGCAAGGACGACCACGACGACCAGGATTGAGCGCGGTCGCCGCGCCAGCCTCATCCAGCGCCGCCCACGAATCCCATCATGCCGCGTCTCCCTGTCACGGGGCGCGGCTTTTTTCCGCCCCATGCCTCGCGCCCGCTCCCTTTTCGCCCGCTTCGCTTTCCTCGGTCTCGCCTCCGTCGTCCTCTGGTTCGGCGCCCCCGCGCTCAGCGCCGCCGTATCCATCGCATCCAACCGTCCCTCCGCCCGCTCATCGACGGCGAACTCCATTAAATTCAAGGGCGTGGCCTACACGGAGGCGCGGTCATGGTTCGTTCGCCTCGGCTACAAGTCGGCCTACGACGCCGACAAAAAGACTCTCACGCTGAGTTCCGCCGCCGGCCGCATCGTTCTCGAGTTGGAGTCGCGCGAGGCTTCTCTTCACGGCATGCGCATTTTCCTCGGCGAGCCGGTCCTTGTTTACAAGGGCGCCATCTACGTCGCGACCATCGATCTCGAGCGCTTCATCGGTCCCATCCTGCGTCCAGCGCAGCAGGCGCCGCGGCCCTTGCGCACCATCGTGATCGATCCCGGTCACGGCGGCACCGACACCGGCACGCAGAACAAGCCGGGCAAGCTCGACGAGAAGGTCTTCACGCTCGACGTCGCCAAGCGCCTCCAGCGCCTGCTCGCCGATTCCGGCTGGAAAGTCATTCTGACGCGCAGCGACGACCGTTTTGTGCCGCTGCCCACGCGCGCCGAGATCGCCAACAACGCCAAGGCCGACCTCTTCGTCAGCATCCACTTCAACTCGGTGGCCAACAATCCCGCCGTGAAAGGAACGGAGACCTACGTGTTGACGCCGCGCTTCCAGCGATCGACCTCCTCCGCGCTCGCTTCCGACGAAGACAAGGTCGAGCAGACGGGCAACCGCCACGACGCGTGGAGCGCCGTCCTCGGCGCGCAGATGCACCGGCAGCTCCTCGGCAAACTCAAGACCGAGGATCGTGGCTACAAGCACGCCCGCTTCGCCGTTCTCAAGCTCGTCGACTGCCCTGCCGTGCTCGTCGAGGCCGGTTACCTTTCCAACGACGCCGAGGCGCGAAAACTCAACACCGAGGCCTATCGCGGCGACATCGCCGAAGCCCTCTCCGCCGGCATCCAGGCCTACGCCGCCGCCCTCGCCACCGCGGCGAAATAGGGGTTCCGCTCTTCCACGGGCCGCTCCCCTAGGAAGAACCGCCTGCGCAAAACTTGCCGCGCGCGCTTCTCTGGCTCCTGCGCGCGCTTGAGCGAAAAGCGGGGGTTCACCTGCTTCGCGCAGTTGCTTTGCCTGAGGCGCGCTCTCAGGTTTTCCCCGATGTCAGACCGCAGCCTCGTCGCCGCCGTTCTCGTTTCGCTCGTCGCGCCGCTCACGGCGACCGGCCTCCGCGCCGAGCCCAAGATCATCGACCTGAAAAGCGGCGCGCAGCTTCGCGCCGAGATCCTGGCCGAGCGTCCCGACCGCCTCGTCGTCGATCTCGGCTTCACCGTCGTGTCCGTCCCCCGCGAGGAGGTGGACCGCGTGAGCGCCATCGCCGCGCTCGCCGGGGAGGCGGTCGACGCCTCGTCCGCCGGCCAGCTTTTCCGCTCCGTGCTCAACCCGCCCCTCATGCCCGTGCAGGCCAACGTCGAGCGGGTCGGCGGCGCCGTCGTGCTGGTCCAGTCGCCCACCGGCCTCGGCTCCGGTTTCATCATCCATCCGGACGGCTACGTCGTCACCAACCACCATGTCGTCGCCGGCGAGACCGAGCTCAGCGTGACCCGCTATGTGCGCGGCGGCGGCGAACTCGAACGCGTGCGGCATCAGAAAATCCGCATCGTCGCCACCGATCCGCGCGTAGATCTGGCCTTGCTTCGCATCGAAGACACCAAGGGCGTCGATGTTTTTCCCACCGTGCCCGTCGGCGATTCGCCGGGGCTGGAGGAGGGGCAGAGCGTTTTCGCGATCGGGAGTCCGCTGGGCTTGGATCGCACCGTTTCGCAGGGCATCGTTTCCTCGCGCAACCGGCTCGTCGACGGCCAGCTCTACATCCAGACGACCACGCAGATCAATCCCGGCAACTCCGGCGGCCCGCTCTTCAACCTTCGCGGCGAAGTGATCGGCGTGAACAACATGAAGGCGATGGCGGTCGGAGTCGAAGGACTCAATTTCGCCATCCCCGCCGCCGTCTTGAAAAACTTCCTTCGCAACCGCGAGGCCTTCGCGTTCGACCCGCGCAGCCCGAATGCGGGCTTCCGTTACAACGCGCCTCCCCGGGCCGTCGTCGTGAGCGCCAAGTCCGCCGCCCCGTCCGCCCCGTCCGCGGCGCCGATCTCCCCCTGATTCCCGGGGCTCGCGTTTTTCTTTAGCCTTTCGCCCCGGACCCGCCCCGGGGCATTCTTTTTCCCTCTTCCGCCCTCGCTTCTGAATCCCGCAACTTCATCCCTATCCGCATGCTTCGCCCTTCTCGTTTTCGCACCGCGTCCATCCTGGGCCTCGCCCTCGGCTTTTCCGGCCTCGCGCCCGCCTTGCTCGCCGCCGAGCCCGCGCTCGACCGGCTAGTGCCGGCCGACGCCGCCTTGGTGTTCGCGGTCGAGGACGTGCCCGCGTTGCGCACGCGGGTTTCCGCCTCGCCCTTCGGCCGTCTCTGGGCCGACCCGGACGTGGAGAAATTCCTCGCGCCGCTCTTTTCCAATCCCGATTACCGCGAGTTCATCGAGAACGTGAAAACCGAGACGGGTTACTCGCCGGAGCAGCTTCTCGATTTCGCGGCCGGCGACATCCTGCTCAGCGTGCCGCTTTCCTCGATGAAGGCCGCCCAGCCCAAGTTCGACGCGGACTTTCTCCTCGCGATGGAGCTCGGCGAAAACGACGCGAAGCTCCGCGAGCTGATCGAGCAGCAGCAGGCCAAGGAAAAAGACGCCGGCTCGTCGACCTTCACCGAGGCCACCGAGGACTACAACGGCGCGACGCTGCACATCGTCACGCCCGCCGCTCCGAAGCCCGCGGCCGATGACGCCGCAGCCGCTTCGACCGAGGCCGTTTCCGCGGAGCCGAGCTTCGTCTGGACCATCCACCAAGGCCGCCTCTTTTCGGCCTCCAGCCGGGCGCTCGTCACCGGCGCGCTGGACGCGCTCGCCGCCGGCGGCCTCGCCGAGTCGCTTGCCTCCGCGCCGCGTTACCGCGCCGTGCTGGATCGCGCGGGCGGCCATCCCGACTACGTTTTCTTCGCCGACATCGAGTCTGTTTATCCCGTGGCCTTGGCCGGGATCGAGGCTTCGGCCAACCCGGCCGAGGGCGCCGGCTTCCTGGGCATGGAGCCCGCCGGCCTTCTCAAGGCCTTTGGACTTGATACGCTTGGCGTCTTTTCCGCCACCGGATCGATCGCGTCCGACGGCGCCTTGACCAGCGACATGGCGATCACGCACGGCGAGCCTCGCGGCCTCGTGAAGCTCTTCGCCTACCGCGACGGCCCCGTGCCGCGTCCGGATTGGGTGCCCGCCGCTTGGCTCAACGTGTCGTCGCAAAATTTCTCCATTCCCGATCTCTACGCCGAGTTGGAGCAGATGCTTGATCGCATCAGCCCGATGATGGCCGGCATGGTCGCCGGCCAGATCAAGGGTTTCGATCGCCAGCTCAACATCGACACCAAGCGCGACCTGATCGGCAACTTCGGCCCTGGCATCATCAGCGGCCTTGCGCTGCCTTCGGGCGCTTCGGCGTCGAATCCGCCGTCCTACGACGCGATGGAGAATTTCTTCGCCGTTTCGCTGGCCGATCCCGCGGCTTTCGAACGCGCGCTCGATGCGATCAAGGGCCGTTTCCTTCCCGCCGAAGGCGGCCCGCTCCAGAAGCGCGAATACCTCGGCCGCACCCTGTATGTGTTCACGCCGCCGGAGGGCGCCTCAGCCGAGACCAAGGCCATCGCCTACGCCATCGCGGACGGCTGGCTGCTTGTGTCCGTCGGTTCCGCTTCGCCGGTCGAGGCCGTGCTTCAGCGCATGGAGAAGCCCGACGCCGCCACCTCGTTCTGGGCGCGTTCGGAAGTCCGTTCCGCGCTCGAGCCGGTGCCCACGGCGGCGTTCAGCGTCCAGTTTGACGAGCTCCCGCCGATGCTTTCCGCGCTCTGCGCGTTCGCGGTGAAGGCCCAAGCCGCCCGCGACGAGGACGACGCGCCGCTGGTCGACGCCTCCGCCGTTCCTTCCTCCGCGGTGTTTGCCAAATACCTTTCGCACCTCGTCACGCACGGCGAGCGCAAGTCCGACGGCCTCTATTTCAAGTCCGTCACCCCCGCCGCCCCCGCCCGCTGATGCGCACTCGCCCCTCCCGCCGTCTCGTGTTCGCCCTCCTGCTCGCCGCGGGGCAGGGGGCGCTTTTGGCCGAGGAGACGGCTCCTCCTGCAGCCCCGCAGTTCTCCGGTCCGGAGGTGGCGAAACTCGATTGGAACACCCGCGGCCTCGTCGCCCACGATCTCGACGGCGACGGACGCGTCGATCTCGCGCTCATCAACAACGACCGCGCGGCCGTCGAGTTGCTTTATCAGCAGGATCCCGCCGCGCCCGCGTCGAAAAAAACGTCGGCCTCCGGATCGTCCAACCGCTGGGAACCTGTTTTGGAGGACGCGCGTTTTCGGCGGGACACCCTGATCGTGGGGCAAAATCTTGTCGACCTCGTCGTGGCGGATTTTAACGGCGACGGCCGCGCCGACCTCGCCGCGACCGGCGAGCCCGTGCCGCTCACGCTCCGGCTTTCCCGCGCCGATGGCACATGGGATGAGAAAACCTATCCCGCCGCGCCCGCGCCGGTGCGTTTTCTTGGCTGTCTGGCCACGGCGGACCTCGACGCCGACGGCCGCGCGGATCTCGTCGTCCTCGGGCAAAAGGAGATCGCGGTATTTCTTCAGAAGCCCGGCCTCGGCCTCGTGCTCGACGAAAAAATCCCGCTCGCGGACGACAACGCCTACGGGCTGCTCCTGCACGACATCGACGGTGATCGCCGCCCGGATCTCCTCCACCTCGTCTCGGGTCAACGCGAGGCGCTTCGCGTGCGCTATCAGGTGGCGCCGGGCAAATTCGGTCCCGAGCTCGCGTTCGGGCTCAAGACGCCGCGCAGTCCCTTGATCCCCATCCAGGGCGACGTCGCGGCGAAGTCGGACAAGACGCCGCGCGCCGCAGCGGGAAAACCAGGCGGGCGCCCCGCGTCCAAGCCCGCCGCGGTCAAGCCCGAGGCCGGCCCGCTTTTCGCCAGCGCGCTCGGCAGCAGCGGCCAGGTCGAGTTTCTCCGCCTCGTCGCCGCCCCGGGGGATGATCCTTGGCGAGGGCTCGCGCCGCGTTCCTTTGCCCCTTTGGCCGGCGCCCGCAGCACCGCGCTCTACACGACCGGCGATTTCGACGGAGACGGCGCTTCGGACATCGCGGTGGCCTACGGCGAGACGGCCCAGCTTTTCGTTTATCTGCGCCAGCGCGACGGCGGGTTCACGGTGCCGCGCCGCGTGTCGTCGCTCACCGATGCTCGCGCCGTGGCGTCGCTCTCCTGGGCAGCGGGCCAGCCCTCCGAGCTTCTCGTGCTCAGCGGCAAGGAGAACGCCCTCGCCTCCATCGCGCTCAAGCCCGACGGCACCGCCACCTCCGCGCGTTCGCTGCCGATCCCGGGTCGCCTGATCACTTTTGCCGCCGGCGAGCTCTCGCCCGAGAAAAGCTCCGCCGTCGGCGCACGCCCCGGGCTCGCCGTGGTCACCGAGGAAGACGGCAAGCGCCAGCTCACGCTCTGGAGCCGCGACCCGGCCGGAGCGCTTTTGCGCGGCGCCTCGGTCGTGCTCGCCGGCCTGCGCACCGATCCGCGCGCGGTGCAGTTGCACGATCTCGATCAGGACGGCCGGGCGGATGTGCTCGTCGCCGTGCCCTCGGTCGGCGTGCGCGTGTATTTGCAAAAGGCCGACGGCTCGCTGTCCGACGCCGCGGAGAATCCGCTCTATCGGCCGGGCCTGCTCGCCCGGTCTGAGGCGGCGAGTTCGCCGCTCGCAGCCGGCGATGTCGATGGAGACGGCCGGGCGGAATTGCTCGTGAGCACGGAGAATTTCATGCGCGCCCTCCGTCTCGCCGAGGACGGCGAGTTGGTCACCGTGGCTCAGTTTGACGCCCGGGACTCATCGGCGGAGATCAGCACCGGCTTCGTGTTGCCGCCCGCCGGGAACGCGGCGGAGGAGCCTTTGCGCGTCGTGTTACACGATCGGAAAACCAATCAGCTCCATCTGCTCGCCCGCGCGCCGGGCGCCACGGCGGCCGAAGCCCTGGATCTGCGCTCGGTCGCGCGGCTGGACGTGACCGGCGCGATGCGGCTGACCGGGCCCAACGGCCGGCGCGAGTTGGTTCTCCTAGGCAAGGACCGCTTCTGGTGGATGCCGGAGGGCGCGTCCGATTTTGCGCTCAAGGGCGAGGGCACCTATTCGAGCGATTTGCCCGACGTGCGCCACGCCTATGTCACCGGCGGGGATTTCGACGCGGATGGCCGCACCGATCTGGTGGCGGCGGACGTGGGATCCAACACCATCGAGCTGCTTTCACGCGACGCCGAGGGCGAGTGGGGAAGCAGGCTGCACTTCAAGGTCTTCGAGAGCGATCCGCACTACGAGGGCAACCGCGGCGGCGCCCAAGAGCCGCGGGAGGCGCTGGTCGCGGATGTGACCGGCGACGGCAAAGCCGATCTCGTGCTCCTCGTGCACGACCGTGTGCTGGTGTATCCGCAGGAGTAAGACGCTCGGCAATGGAGGGCGCGGCGCTGTCCGCGCCTTTTCCAAACCGGCGGACACGGCGGTCCGCCCTCCAAAACAGCTCAACCCGCCAGCGCCCGTTTGACGAGCTTCTCGGTCGTGGCGTCCGCGCCTAGGGCGACCTGGGCGCGGCGCACGGCGGCGTCGGCGTCGGCCGTCTTGTAACCGAGCGCGCCGAGGGCGAGGACGGCGTCGCGGAAAACCGTGCCGCCGGAGGGCGCGGGCGCCGTGGCGGTGCCGGTGGAATCGACGGAGCCCGCGACCGGCGAGCCGGAGCCGCTGGCGCCGACCTTGGCGCGCAGTTCAACCACGAGGCGTTCGGCGGTCTTTTTGCCGATGCCGGGGCACTTGGAAAGGCCGGCGACATCGCCGTCGCGGATCGCCGCCTCGAGCACGGGCAGCGACATGCGGCTCATGATCGTGAGCGCGAGCTTCGGACCTACGCCCGAGACGGTCTCGATCATCATGCGGAAGAAGTCGCGGTCGGCCGGCGTGGCGAAGCCGTAGAGCGTTTGCGCGTCCTCGCGGTAGATCACCAGCGTGTGGAGCTTCACCGTGGCGCCGGGCGCGGGGAGCTTCTCCGCGGTGGTGACGGGGATGTTCACCTCGTAGCCGAAGCCGCCGATCTCGATGATCGCGCGCAGCGGCGTGCATTCGGTGAGGAGGCCTTGGATGCTGGTGATCATGGGGCGGAGGTCGGATGGGCTGGATGGCGAGCAGGATGCGCGACCTACTTCAGCCCGAGCACGTCCTGCATGTCGTAGACGCCGGGCTTCTGGTTCACGAGCCAGACGGCGGCGCGGACGGCGCCACGAGCGAAGATGCCGCGGTCGGAGGCCTTGTGGGTGAGCTCCACGCGTTCGCCAAGGGCGGCGAACATGACGGTGTGGTCGCCGACGACATCGCCGCCGCGGAGGGCGTGGATGCCGACCTCCGTCTTGGTTCGCTCGCCGGTGATGCCCTCGCGGCCGTGGCGCAGCGCCTCGGCGGTGAGCTTGCGCTCCTCGAGGATGATCTCGAGCAGGCGCGCGGCGGTGCCGCTGGGGGCGTCTTTCTTGAATCGGTGGTGCATCTCCACGACCTCGGCGTCGTAGTCGTCCCCAAGCACGGAGGCGGCGCGTCGGGTGAGCGCGAAGAGGAGGTTCACGCCGACGGAGTAGTTGCCCGACCAGACGCAGCGGATCTTCGCGGCCTCGGCCAGAAGGTGCTTTTTCTCCTCGGCGGGGTGGCCGGTGGTGCCGATGACGAGGGCCTTGCCGTGTTGCGCGCAGAGGCGGATGACCTCGGCGGTGGCGGCGTGGAAGCTGAAGTCGATGACGACGTCGGCGGCGGCGATGCCGGCCGAGAGATCGTCACCTTGGTCGAGGGCGGCGACGACGGTGGCGCCGGCATCCTTGGCGGCGGCGAGGTTGGCCTGGCCCATGCGGCCCTTGGCTCCGACGATGGCGATCTTGAGAGACATGTGTGGCGGGAGATTCGCGCGTGGCGCGGGATTTACTTCTTGGCCTTGCCGGAGAGGGCGGCGAGCGCGGCGATGAGGGTGTCGGCGGGCTGCTTGGTGATCGGGCTGAGCGGCGGGCGGACCTCGGCGGAGCCGATGAGGCCGGCGCGCTGCATGGCGAATTTCACCGGGACGGGATTGGGCTCGAGGAAGAGGGATTTGAAGACCGGGTAGAGCTTGCGGTGGGCGGCGCGGGCCTTGGCGAAATCGCCGGCGAGCGCGGCGTCGACGAGGCCGACGACCTGCTTGGGCAGGAGGTTGGAGGCGACGCTGATCACGCCCTCGGCGCCGACGGAAATGAAGGGCAGGGTGAGGGAGTCGTCGCCGCTGAGCACGACGATGTCGTTGCCGAGGGCGTTCTTGAGCTGGTCGACGCGGTCGACGGAGCCGCCGGCCTCCTTGATGTAACGGACATGCGGATACTTGGCGCGCAGACGCTCGACGACGCCGACGCTGATCTCGATGCCGCAGCGGCCGGGGATGGAGTAGAGGATGACGGGCTTGTCGGTGGCCTCGGCGACGGCGGAGAAGTAGCCGAAGACGCCTTCCTGCGAGGGCTTGTTGTAGTAGGGCGCGACGACGAGCACGGCGTCGGCGCCGGCCTCGGTGGCCAGGGAGGTGAGCTCGACGGCCTCGGCGGTGGAGTTGGAGCCGGTGCCGGCGATCACGGGCACGCGGCCGCGGGCGGCGGCGACGGCGGCGCTGATCACCTCCATGTGCTCGTCGTGCGAGAGGGTGGGGGACTCGCCGGTGGTGCCGACGGGCACGATGCCGTCGATCCCGCCTTTGATCTGGGCCTCGATCAGCTTGGCGAAATCGTCGAAGGCGACGGCCTGCTTGCGGAAGGGCGTGACGAGGGCGGTGATGGTGCCGGTGAGGGGGCGCTTTTTCATGCTAAGTTGTAAAACGATACCTTGCGCGGGATGGCATGGTGAAATACTCCCGGCGCAACCCTATTTCCCCGTTTCGTTCATAGCATGCCCACTCCCCACACCGAGCTTTTCAACGATCTGCTAAGATTGGCCGTCGACTCCGGAGCGAGCGACATCGTCATCAAGGCCGGCAAACCCGGCTACGTGCGCCTCTCGGGCCGCCTCAAGCCGGTCGACATGGATCCTATACTCGACGTGGAGGCGGAGGCTTTTGTCAACGAGCACGTGCCCAAGGTCTTCGCGCAGCTCTGGATCGACTACGGGCAGGTGGATTTCGCGTATTTTTCGGCCGAGGTCGGCCGCTTCCGCGTCAACGCCTTCCACCAGCGCGGTCAGGTGAGCCTTGTTTTCCGTCACATCAAGAGCTCGGCGCCGACCTTCGAGCAGCTCCAGCTCGACCCCGAGGCGATTCTGCGTCTGGCCAAGGCGAAGGACGGCATTCTGCTGGTCTGCGGCGCGACCGGCTCGGGCAAAAGCTCCACCATGGCGGCGATGCTGAACTGGATTAACCAGAACCTCGATCGCCACATCATCACGCTGGAGGACCCGATCGAGTTCACCTTCCAGGACGACAAGTCGGTTTTCCAGCAGCGCGAAATCGGCCTCGACGTGCCGAACTTCGAGTTGGCGATCAAGGCCGTGCTGCGCCAGAACCCGGACATCATCCTCATCGGCGAGATGCGCGATCGCGAGACCTTCGAGACCGCGATCTCCGCCGCCGAAACGGGCCACCTCGTGCTTTCGACGATGCACGCCGGCACGGTGTCGCAGGCGTTGACCCGCCTTTTCGAGTTTTTCCCGCCCGAGCAGCAGCTCCTCGCCCGCCGCCAGATCGCCAGCTCGCTGCGCGGCTTCATTTGCCAAAAGCTGCTGCCCGCCCTCGAGGGTGGCGGCCGCGTGCCGGCCAACGAGATCCTCGCCGCCGATGTCACGGTGCGAAATCTCATCCTCGAAGGGCAGAACGAGAAGATCCAAGGCCTCCTCGACACCGGCGCCGACACCGGGACTTTCTCCTTCAATCGCGACCTCTACCGTCTCATCAAGGCGGGCAAGATCAGCAAGGCCGACGGCCTCCGCTTCTCGCCGAATCCGCAGGCGCTGGAGATGAACCTGAAGGGCATTTTTATGAAGACCTGAGCGCGGTTCGCCGCCCCGGAACGAATCCGGCCGGGGCGGCCGCGTTTTTTGCCAAAGCCGCGCCCACCCGGACGCGGCCTTTTTTCTGCCTTGGTTTCGCCCCCGGGGGGCCTTAGCGCTTCGCGTTTTACTTATGGCCACCGCTCTCCTCTTCGCCGGTCAAGGCGCCCAAAAAGTCGGCATGGGCAAGTCGCTCTACGAGAACTCCGCGACCGCCCGCGCGCTCTACGACGAGGCCGACCGCGTCCTCGGCTGGAGCCTCACCAAGCTCTCCTTCGAGGGCCCCGACGCTGAGCTGACCCAGACCAAGGTCTGCCAGCCCGCGCTTTTCGTCCACGGCATGGCCCTTCACGCCATCCTCAAGGAGCAGGGCAAGCTGAACGAGGTCTCCATGGCGCTCGGTCTCTCCCTCGGCGAGGTCACCGCCTACACCGCCGCGGGCGTGTTCGATTTCGCCACGGGCCTGCGGGTCGTCGCCGAGCGCGGTCGCCTCATGCAGGTCGCCTGCGAGCAATCCGTCGGCGGCATGGCCGCGATCATCGGCGAGGAGCGGGCCAAGGTGGCCGAGCTGTGCGCCGCCTTCGACATCGAGGCCGCCAATTTCAACGCGCCCGGCCAGATCATCGTGTCCGGGGAAAAGGCCAAGGTCGACGCGGCTGTCGCCGCCGCCAAGGACCACGGCATCAAGAAGGTCATCCCGCTCAACGTCGCCGGCGCCTATCACTCGCGCCTCATGGAGCCCGCCCGCGCCGCTTTCGCGGCATTCCTCGACACCGTGCCCTTCGCGGCGCCGAAGTTCACCGTCTTCACCAACACCACCGGCCAGGCGGTGTCCGACCCCGCCGCGATCAAGGCCGCCCTCGTGAAGCAGGTCGTTTCCTCCGTGCTTTGGGAAGACTGCATGCGCTCGGCCGTCGCCACGGCCGGAGGTCCCGCCGCGGTCAACTTCCTCGAGCTCGGGCCCGGCGGCGTGCTCGCCGGTCTAGCCAAGCGCACGGACAAGGCCTGGCAGGTCCGCAGCCTGTCGGAATTCGCCGATTGCGCGGCTTGATGCGAGGCGGCTGATCGCTTTTGCCGTTTCCGCCACGGTGCGCGTGCGCGGCCCTGCGCACGCCTGCGTGAGATCGGGCGCCCGGACCACGGACGGATGGACCCGCCCGTCCACCTCGAAGTCGTGATGTGATCGGCCGTCGGATCGAGGCGAAAAAAAGCCCGACACCAAAACGGTGTCGGGCTTTTTTGAATACGGATGACGCGTCTCCTGCGCGGGCGGCTCAGTGCTTGAGCGGGACGAGCTCGGCGCGGCGGTCCTTGGACATGATGTCCTCGGAGGCGTTTTCGGCGGCCTCGAGGTCGCCCTTTGAGAGGACTTCGATCTTGGTCTCGGGAACGCCGAGGGTCACGAGATACTGCTTGGCGGCCTGCGCGCGGCGGTCGCCGAGGCCGAGGTTATACTCGGCGGTGCCGCGCCAATCGCAGCGGCCCTCGATGAGGAGGCGCTTCTCGGGATTGGCGTCGAGATACTGCTTGGCGGCGTCGAGCTTGGCGCGCTCGTGCTGCGGGATGGCCGACTGGTCGTAGGCGAAGTAGACGGACTGAAGGACGCCGCGCTCCTGGATGGAGGGATCGAGCGGGTCGCCGCGACCGGCGAGATCGGTGTTGGGCGCTTGGCCGTTGAGTCCTTCGCCGAAGGCGCCGGCCTCGCCGGGATTCAAGGTGCCGGTCTGGCCGATCAGCGTGGAGGACGGATCGGGGCGCTTGGGTTTCTTGCTGCAGCCGGTCGCGGCGAGCGCGGCGGGGGGGAGGGGGACAAACAGGGCGTTGCGGGTGGACGGGTGCATGGGGGGAGGAGGGGGTGTCGTTAAGGCCCATGGCTCTTGCGTCCACAAGCAGATTATAGCCCGCCGCCGCGCCTGTTTCCATGCCTACGGATTTTGCCTGTGTCCTCTTCGACAACGGTTCGTTCCGCGCCGAGTCCACGCGTTCCTTGCGGCGGCTGGCGACGCGGCTTGCGGACCGGCTGAACCACCCGGTGCGGGCGGTGTCCCTGCTGCACTCGACCCGGGTGCCTGCGGAGGAGCTGGACGGTGTCCCGGCCCGGCTTCTGGAGCCCGCGTTGGATGCTTGGTTCGTGGATAATCCGCAGGGCCGCGCCTTGTTGTTGCCCTTGTTTTTCGGCCCGAGCGGCGCCCTGACGGAGTATGTGCCGGAGCGTCTGGCCAGCCTGCAAGCCCGGCATCCAGGCGCGCGGGCGGTTTTGGCGCAGCCTTTGGTGCTGGCGGAGGAGGAGCCCGGCGAATTGGTCGAGGCCTTGCGTGATCGGGTGCGGGAAACGATCTCGGAGCGCGGGTGGACGCGTCCCAAGGTGGTTCTGTGCGATCACGGTTCGCCGCAGGCCGCGGTGACCGCGGTGCGGGATCGTCTGGCGTCCGGTCTGGCGGGTGCTTTGCGAGGTGAGGTGGGCGCGGTGGCGCCGGCCTCGATGGAGCGGCGAGCGGGGGACGAATACGCCTTTAACGAGCCTTTGCTCGCGACCCTCTTGGCGACGCCGCCCTTTAGCGAGGGGGAGGTCGTGGTCGCCCTGCAGTTTTTATCCCCGGGTAGGCACGCGGGCCCGGGGGGCGATGTGGCCGCGATTTGCGCCGAGGCGGAGCAAGCGGCCTCGACGGCGGGACGGACGCTTCGCACGGCGATGACGGCGACCTTGGCCGACGATCCGCGGATCGTGGAGATTTTGGCCCGTCGGGCGACGTCGGCGCGGGCGAAGCTGGAGTCCGCGAACTAAGGCGCGAAAAAGCCCCAACCTTGGCGGGCCGGGGCGGGGAAGGGGCGTGATTGACTCTCGCGAGGTGTCGCGTCGCGCGAGACCCTTAGATCGGCTTGCGGGGCTCGATGAGACCAACCTCGACGGCGTAGCGGGTAAGGCTGGCGACGTCGTGGAGGTTGAGCTTGCGCATCAAGTTGGTGCGGTGGTTGTCGACCGTCTTGACGCTGATGTTCAGCTTGGCGGCGATCTCCTTGGTGCTGTGGCTCTCGGCCACGAGCTGAAGGATCTCGCGTTCGCGATCGGTGAGGAAGTCGGCGCTGTTGCTCGCGCCGGGGTTGGCGACGACATCGCGGAGGAGCGCGGCGACGGCGGGGCCGAAGTAGGTGCCGCCATTTGCGACGGTTTCGAGGCCCTTCTTGAATTCGACGAGGCCGGCGGTCTTTTCGACGAAACCATGGGCGCCGACCTCGAGCATCTCGCGAACGAGGACGGGGTTCTCGTGGCCGGAGAACACGAGCACGCGGACGTGCGGCAGGTGTTTCACGAGGCGGCGGAGGAGGTCCACGCCATTCAGGCCGGGCAGCTTCGCGTCGAGGACGAGGAGGTCGGGCTTTACCTCAAGGCAAAGATTTAGCGCTCCTTGCCCATCGCCGCTTTCGCCAACGAGTTCGTAGTTTTTGTCGAGTCGGAGAATCTCGACCAGCATCTCGCGAATAGCGGTCTGGTCCTCGATGATCACAAGGCGCTTCATAATTGCGAATTTACTAGTCCTCTGATGCGCGGTTTTTTCAACACAAACCTCGGTGGTAATCATGAATTCAGGAAAAAATCGGCGTAAGTCGTGTATTTGGGGGAGATTTTCCGCTGCTACGGCACCGGCATTCTTTTTCTTTAGCGCCTCGGGTTGCGTCACTGATGGCGGCGGTCGAGAGCAAGTTCCCGCGCCCCCGCCGAGCGTCGCGGTGAGCAAGAGCCAAGCATGGCGGGATGCGGAGGCCTTGGCGGCGCTCGATCCTTCGCGTCTGACCGTGATCGGCTCCGGGGATTCGATGAAGCCCGTCTACGGCGAGAACACGGTCTTGGTTTTGCAAAAGGTGGCCTTCGACGCGCTTTCTGAGGGAATGAACGTGGCTTACCGGAACGAGTCCGGCCGGGTCGTCTTGCACCGCTTGCTGGCGCGAGAGGGCGTTCGAAGCTGGCGAGTCCGCGGTTTGAACAACCAAGTCGAGGACCAGGAGCGGGTGACGCCGGAAAATCTTTTGGGCATCGTCTACGCCGCTTTTGCCAACGACCAAGTGAAGTAGATCCCGCGAAAGGCTGAGCGCGAAACCGGGGCGGCTTTGGAACGAGCCGCAAATCGCGCCAGCATGGTGGGTTGACTGGGATTCGAACCCAGAACCAACAACTTAAAAGGATGCTGCTCTACCGTTGAGCTATCAACCCCCGTGCAATTGGCGAAAGGTCTTGGATGCGGCCCGCGTTTCCGGATGCAAGGGTTTTTTCCACAAAGGCCACATGCGGTTGACAGCCTTCAGCTGCGGAGCGCTTTTTGGAGGCGACGCATGAGCGCCTCCGTTCACTCCCGCGGGACAGTTCCGGCTTCGGCCCCCGCGCAAGCGGCGGCGGATGCCGAATCCGCGCCGGTCGCGCCGCTTGCGGCGACTACGCAGGGAACCTTTGCCACGGATACGCGTCGGAGGGCGGAAGAAACCATGTCTGCCAAAGCTCAAGAGGTCGCGCTCGACCGCCTGCTGGTCGATCGCTTTCGCAACGGTGATTCCAGCGCCTTCGACGAGATGGTAACCCGTCACTGGGACCGTATCTACGCCATGGTGCATCAGCTCCTGCGTAATCCGCAGGACGCCGAAGAGGTGACGCAGGACGCCTTTATCCGCGCGCACCGCGGTTTGGCCAACTTCCGCGGGGATTCCGCTTTTTCCACCTGGCTCTACCAGATCGCGACGAACCTCGCGCGCAATCGCTATTGGTATTGGTGGCGTCGCAAGCGCGATCGGACGGTGTCCTTCGACCAGCCGGTCGGCGAAGACAACGAAACGCCGCTCTCCGAAGTGTTCGCGGGCGAGGCCGTGAAGCCCGACGAGGAGACTTCGACCCATGAATTGGTGGATCGCATCGCAGTGGGCATGGAGAAGCTCAGCGCGCGCCATCGCGAGATCCTGATCTTACGAAATGTGAAGAACCTGTCTTACGAGGAGATTTCCCAGATCCTCGGCATCTCGGTCGGCACGGTGAAAAGCCGCATCGCCCGCGCTCGCGACAGTTTGAGGGAAATTATCGGAGGAGATGACCAGTAATGAAAGACGCTCGATTCAAAGAATTGCTCAACCTGCACCTCGACCACCGTCTTTCGTCCGCCGAAGCCGAAGAGCTTGAGGCCGCGCTCCGCGACGATCCCGCCCGCCGCAAGGCGCTCCGCGATTACGAGGCGATGCAGAGCGCCTGCGCCGCGTTGTTCCACCGTTGTGAATCTCGCGCGCCCTCTTCCGTAGCTCTGCGCCGCGCTCTGCGTCAGGCGGAAAGCCGGATCGAGCATCCGCGTTCGTTGCGCGATGCCTGGGGCTGGCCGACTTGGGGGCTGACCGGCGGCTTGGCCGCTTGCGTGGCGCTCGTGGTGGCGCGCCTGAGCCAACCTGCGCTGACGACCGCGAAGGTCTCGGAACAAGAGCCCGTTTCGGGGCCGGGGCCGGAAGTCGCCGCGATGTCGTTGGCGCCAAGCGGCGCCTCCGTCGTGCGCACCGCCATGCCCGGCCAGATCACCTTTGCCGCCTTGGGCATCAGCTCGCAGGGCGCCAACGCCGATGCCGCGTCTCGCTGGATTTTGCAGGCCGACGAGCCGGCGGTTTACGCCACGCTCGAAGAAGCCAGCGCCGCAGGCGAGACCATGCCCGCGTGGACCGCGCCTGTTCAGCAGCCGGCGGCCGCCCCGACGCATTTTGCCTCACGTCCTATCAACGCGTGGAGCCGCGCGGCCGCGCCGGCCTCGACCGCCTCGGCGCAATTGGAAACCGCCGCCTACCGCTTCGAGCGCTGAGCGGCGGGTCCGGGTCTCCGTGCGTCTGCGGCGTTCGGAGGCCGCCCATCGGAGTAGTAAACCCACAAAAAGCCCCGGTCCTGCGAAGGACCGGGGCTTTTTGTGGCGGAGCCAGATGGCTCTGATCGGTTGAAGCGCCCTCGACCGAGGGCGATCAGAGTTTGTCCACCACTTTGTCGGCGAGGCCGTAGGCGATCGTTTCCTGGGCGTTGAGGTAGAAATCGCGGTCGGTGTCCTTGTTGATCCGTTCGAGCGGCTGACCGGAGGCGCGGGCGAGGATGCCGTTCAGCTCAAGGCGGATCTTTTCCATCTCCTGCGCCTGGATGTTGATGTCGGTCGCGGGGCCGATGAAGCGGCCGCTGATGAGCGGCTGGTGGATCATCACGCGGGAGTGCGGGAAGAGATAGCGGCGGCCTTTTTTGGCGCCGCTCAAGAGGATCGAGCCCATCGACGCGGCCATGCCGGTGACGATCACGTTGATGGGGGAGCTGATCATCTGCATGGTGTCGTAGACCGCCATGCCCGCGGTGATGGAGCCGCCCGGGGTGTTGATGTAGAAATTGATTTCTTTGCCGGGGCCTTCGGCTTCGAGGTAGAACAGCTTTTCGGTGAGATCCTTCGCGGACTCGTCGGTCACCGGGCCCCAGAGGAAGATTTTCCGCTGCTCGATGAACTTGTTTTGGATGCGAGCGGCGAGGGGAGCGGCGTTTTTCTTCACCTCCGCGTCGGCCTTCTTGTCGTCGTCATCGTCATCATCGTCGGCGCGAGGGAAGAGAGGCTCTTTTAGACCGGTTTGAAGATTGGCGAAATGCATCGTGCGCGAAACGTGGGCGCGGCTCGCGGGCTTGGCAAGTCGTGCGACGCGAAGGCGCGTCCGATTGTGCGACGCAAGTCGAGGCGGTGTCGGCGGCCGCTCCGCAAAGCCCGATGTGGGGTGGTCCCGCTGGATGACTACGACTACTTCAGCACCTGCTCGGTGGCGGCGTCGAAGAGGTGGGCGGCTTCGAGACGGAACGCTACCTTAACCCGTTGCCCCGTCTCGAAACGGTCGGTGGGGCGAACGCGGGCGACGAAGCTCGTCGCGCCGGTATGGAGGTAGAGAAAAGTCTCGGCCCCCATGGGCTCGGAGACTTCGACTTTGACCTCGGCGCTTGGGGCGGGGTCGGACTGCGGCAGCGTGGCGCCGTCCTGCACGTCTTCGGGACGGATGCCGAAGATGATTTCCTGGCCGATTTTCCCCGCGGCTTTGGCGGAGAGGCGGGCGTCGAGGCGCAGGCGGAGCGGCGACGCCTGGGTGTTTGTTTCGATAAATTCGAGGAGCTCGGTCGAACCGGCGCCGCGCTCGATCCGGCCGCGGAAAAAGTTCATCGGGGGACTGCCGATGAAGCCGGCGACGAAGACATTTTCCGGCTGGTTGTAGAGTTTGAGCGGGGCGTCGACTTGCATGATGCGGCCGTCTTTCATCACGCAAATCCTGTCGCCCATGGTCATGGCCTCCACTTGGTCGTGGGTGACGTAGATCATGGTGGCGCCGAGGCGGGCATGGAGCTTGGAGATCTCGGCGCGGGTGGAGACGCGCATCTTCGCGTCGAGATTGGAGAGGGGTTCGTCGAAGAGAAAGACCTTCGGCTTGCGGACGATGGCGCGGCCCACGGCCACGCGCTGGCGCTGGCCGCCGGAGAGCGCCTTGGGTTTGCGCGAAAGGTAGCCGTCGAGCCCCAGCATCGCCGAGGCCTCGCGCACGCGCCGGTCGATCTCCTCCCGGGGGAAGTTCCGCAACTTCAAACCAAACGCCATATTTTCGTAAACCGTCATGTGCGGGTAGAGGGCGTAGTTTTGAAAAACCATCGCGATGTCCCGATCCTTGGGCGGGACGTGGTTCACGACCTTGCCGTCGATGGAGATGGTGCCGCCGGAGATATCCTCCAGACCGGCGATCATGCGCAGGGTGGTGGACTTGCCGCAGCCCGAGGGGCCGACCAGCACCATGAACTCCCGATCCCGGATCTCGAGGTTGATGCCATGGACGACCTTGATGCCGGGCCCGTTCTTGTCCGGGTAGGCTTTTTCGAGCTGGGAGATGACGACGTTTGCCATGAGGCGGGGCGGGGGCGCGCGGGGGGATTGATCCCGGGCGGCGGGGTCTCGTCAATGGGAAGCGCCGCCTGGAGCCCGGCCGGGACTGAAGATTTGCGTTGCCCGCGTCGTTCCGCCGTGGATACGTCACCTTTTCGCTTCCAGTTCCTCAACCCAAAGCTTCGTTTCACTCCCTTCCCAACATGGCCAAGAAATCCGCTCCCGCTCCCTCCCCGCTGACCTTCGACCTCCCGGTCTCGCTCCTCGACAAGATCGAGTCGCAGCGCAAGAAGCTCGGCCTGGGCTCGACCTCCGAGGTCGTCCGCCACGCGATCTCCGAGTTCAATCTCGCGAAGTTCGAGTCCTCCGCCGAGGAGCGCCGTCAGATTTCCGTGCGCCTGCCCGCCTCCGACAAGGCCGCTCTCGTGAAGGCCGCCAAGAAGGCCAAGGCCAGCCTCGGCGAGATCCTCCGCGCCGCGGTGGAGTCCCTGCCCGAGAAAAAATCGAAGAAGTAAGCCCGCCTCGACCGCCGCTTCGCTTCGAATTTTTCGGCAAGCCTGCCGCCCGCGGTTCGAGGAACCTGTGTTCCTCCGCCGCGGTTTTTTTTGTCCGGACCCCTTCGTTCCCGCACTTTTTGTCCCCCCTTCGACCTTTTCCCTCCATGTCCTCCGCTCCCGCCCCCCTCTCCACCTGGGCTCGTAACATCTCGCCTTCGCCGACTCTGGCCGTCGACGCCAAGGCCAAGGCTCT
>CBIHRE010000020.1:0-18897 GCA_966212385.1 uncultured Akkermansia sp.
CGCCGGAAAGGGCGTCGAGTCGCCGCGTCTCAACGCCGAGCAGATCGTCGGGCATGCGCTGGGGCTGAAGCGCATGCAGCTTTACATCCAGTTCGAGCGCCTGCTCACCGAGCCCGAGCTGGATAAAATCCGCCCGCTGGTGAAACGCCGCGCCCAGCGCGAACCGCTTCAGCATATCCTCGGCACGGTGGAGTGGGGCGGTCTCACCCTGAAGAGCGACAAACGCGCCCTCGTGCCGCGCCCCGAGACCGAGGAGCTGCTCGAGCTCGTTCTCGAGCGCGCCAAGCCCTCGCCCGACGCGCCCGCGGGCGCCTTCCGCGTGCTCGACCTCGGGACGGGCACCGGCGCGCTCGCGCTCGGCCTCGCCAAGGCCTGGCCCGCCGCGCAGCTCGCCGCCGTCGACGCGAGCGACGACGCGCTCGCGCTCGCTCGCGAAAACGCCGCCGCGACCGGCCTCGCCGAGCGCGTGACCTTCCTCAAATCCGACTGGTTCTCGGCGCTGCCCGCGGACGCCCCGGCCTTCGACGTGATCGTGAGCAACCCGCCTTATCTGACCGACGCCGAGGTGGCCGAGGCCGAGCCCGAGGTGCGTTTGCACGATCCACGCCCGGCGCTGGTCGCGCCCGACTCAGGCTTGGCCGATCTGAAGAAAATCATCGCCGGCGCGGCGCCGCGTCTCGCGCCGGGAGGCCTGCTCGCTCTGGAAACGGGAGTGGCCCAGCACCCGGCTCTTCTCGCCGCGGTGGCCGAGGCGGGTTTGCGCGATGGCGAATCGCGCACGGATCTTCGCGGGCGCCCGCGTTTCGTGTTGGCCCGCCGCTGAGCGGATCGTCGCTTGCCCGGTCGGGAGCGCGCGATAGGCTTCCAAGCATGTGAGAGGACGATCCACGTTATCAGGATGCGCGGTTTCGCCAGGTCCTGATCGTGGTGGCGGCGGGCACGCTCGCGCTGGCCGCGCTGGGTTGGTATGCCGAAGATCTTGCACCCCTCAAAACGTGGGCGTCGTGGCTCCTCGGGGTGGAAGCCGCTTGGCTGATCGTGGCGAGCGCGGCTTACGGGCTCGTTCGCTTGTGGCGCTTCTTCGCGGAGCGGCGTGCGAAATCTTCCGCACCGCTTGGAGTGCCTTGACTGGTTGCCTTGCAGGGAGCCGGGCGAATAGTCGGCGATCCCCGAACGCATGGATCTTTCCGGAAAAGTCCGACACTGGCTGGCCAGAGCGCGGGCTTGGTCGCGGGTGGAGCGGCTGGCCGGCGAGGTGGGCGCGTTTGTCGCGTTCGGCCTCTTGGTTTGGGGCGCACGGCTCTGGCCCGAGTGGCGGGCCAATCCTGATCTCTCGCACGGGTTCTTCGCCTTGCCGGTGGTTTTTCTCCTGTGGCGGCGTGCGTTGGAGGACGCCGCGGCGAAGCCGGCGCGCGGACTGCCGACGAGCGCGCAGGCGGCGCTGGTGGGTTTCCTCGGCCCATCGATGCTCGTGGCAGCCTTCTTCGCCACCGTCTATTCGATCGCGATGGGCTGGTCGTCCGCGCCCGTCCTTTTTTTGCTCTCGTTCGCGGCGGCCTCGGCGACGGCGCTCGCCGGAACACTCGCGGCCGGGCGCGGCGTTCGGTGGATCCAGCCCGGCTGGCCCGCGCTGGTGATTCCGGCGGTCATTTTGCTGAGCGCCCCCTTGCCGCCGGCCACCTACCAGCGACTGACGGTCTCGCTCCAGGAATTCATCACGGGCGGCGTCGTGGAAACTTTGCGGATTTTCGGGGTGCCGGCGATGCGCGCGGGCAATGTGATCCACCTGGGAGCGACCTCGGTCGGCGTGGAGGAGGCCTGCAGCGGCGTGCGCAGTCTCGTCTCCTGCGTGCTCGCGGGGCTGGTCTTGTCGGCGCTGATGCTGCGTTCGCCGCGGCGGCGCGCGGCGCTGGTGCTTCTGGCGGCGCCGCTCGCCTTGCTGACCAACTTCTGCCGATCGCTCGCCCTCACTCTCCTCGCCCGCGGCGGCGTGGACATAGCCGGGGCGTGGCACGACGGGCTGGGCTTCGCCGTCTTGGGCGTCACCACCGCTCTGCTTGCGTGGCTGGCGACGGTCTTGGAGGCGCGGGAAGCCGCGTCGGCGGGGAAGATGCCGTCCGAATCCTCGGACGCGTCAGCGAAACGGGAGCCGAACGCGACGCTTGCCGCGGAGGCGCCTTCGCGTCGCGGTAACTGGGTGCCAGGCGCGGGCGCTCTGGCCTGTGTGGCTCTTGCGTTGCTGTGGCTCGGTTATGTGGCCTCCCGCACGGAGAGCCGCGCGGAGTTGTCGGGGCCGGTGCCCGATCTCGCTCGGATCGTGCCGGCGCAGGCGCCCGAGGGCTGGGAGGTGCAGACCCGCCAGGATTTGCTTTATTACGCCGATGCTTTGCGGACCGATCACCTTTTGGAGCGCAGTTATCAACGGCACGGGCCGGACGGTTTGATCCAAGTGACGGTCTACGTGGCGTGGTGGGCGCCGGGACAGGCGTCGGTGAGCGCGGTGGCCGCGCATACGCCGGAGTCCTGCTGGCCGGGTTCGGGTTGGGTGATGGACGGCGGCCAAAGCGCGCGCCTCGTCTTGCCTCTGCCGGATGGACGCAGGGTGGCGGAGGCGGAGCAGCGAGTGTTTCGTCACGACGACTTTCCTCAGCGCGTGTGGTTCTGGCATCTGGTGGCGGGCGAGCCGTTTCGTGCCTTCGACCCCCTGTCCTGGCGCGATCAGCTGAAGATGTTTTTCGAGCACGGAGTGCGGGGCGACGAGGCGCAGGCCTTTGTGCGCATCTCGACCAACCGCGAGTGGTCCGAGATCGCGGGCGAGCCTTTGGTCGCGGAGATCGTAAAAGGTTTCGCCGAGCTCGGTGTGCCGGTGCGTGCGACCGCGGCGGACACGGAATCGTCGTTGCGGTGAAAACGCAGTTGCGCGCGCGGTGAAGGCGCTTAGGTCTCGAGACCTCGTTCCTTACGCGCCATTAGTATATCGGCTATTATGTGTGCTTCCCAAGCATGAGAGGTCGGTTCGACTCCGACATGGCGCACCACTTTCGCGTTCGCTGAACTCGGCGAAAAAGGCGCCTCCGAAAACCCGGAGGCGCTTTTCGTTGTCTCGCTTGAACAAAGAGGTGGCGAGGGGCGTGAAGCGGGCCATGCTGTCGCGTTGCCGGCGCCTTTTCTTCCCATGCCTACCGCGATTGTTTTGTTGAAGACGGACCGCAAGCGAGTGACCGGCATCGCCGAGACGCTCTTGGAGATCCCGGACGTTTCCGAAGTCTACTCGGTGTCGGGCCGGCACGATCTTCTGGTGGTGATCAAGTGCCAAGACCTCGACCGAATCGAGTCGGTGATCACCGACCAGGTGATCAAGACCGAGGGCATCCTCGACAGCGAGACGATGTTCGCCTTCCGCAGCTACGATAAGCGCGAGGGCGGCAAGGCGGTCGACGTGGACTGAACGCGCGGGCAAGCGACAGCCGCGTGCGAGTCGCGGTGGGATCGATGCGGCGGATGGCGGGATGGCGAACGTGGAGTTGTGCGGTATCAAGGCCCTGCGGGCCTCCAAATCCGCGAATTAGGCGGCCTCATGCGTGCAGATGGCATGGAAGGCCGCGAGAGCGGGGCTCAAAATAGCAAAGACGTGGGCCGATGATTGGGAGACGCGGCTCAACTATGTGGAGATGAGGCCGAAATCCGTGGAGACTAGGCTGAAACTTGCGGAGACGGATGCCGAATGCGCGGAGACGCGGTCCGAATCCATGAAGACGCGACCTGAATTTGCGGAGACGGAATCGAAACGCGCGGAGACTTGATCCAAACCCGCGGAGACGAGGTTCAAATCTACGAAGACGCCGTCCAAACCTCTGGAGATGGAACCGGAGCGCACGTTGCCGCCATATCACCGGGCGGAGGTGCGCTCGGCGATGAGGGCGTCCGGTTCATCCCCTGCGGATTCGCCCGCCGTGGTAGTAGCCCGCGAGACGCAGGGCGCTCGCGGGCGAGGAATTGCTGTGAAGGAACAACGGAAACCGCGGGCGCCCACACACAAGACGCCCCCTATATCAGAGCGCGTGGATGGCGCTCTTGCTGACGGCCAAGGCGGCTTCCTTCACGGCTTCCGACATGGTCGGGTGGGCGTGGATGGTGCGCGCGAGGTCCTCGGCGCTGCCGCCGTATTCCATGTGCGTGACGATCTCGCTGATGAGCTCGCCGGCGTTTTTGCCGAGGATCTGGGCGCCGAGGATCTTGTCGGTCTTGGCGTCGGCGATGATCTTCACGTAACCGTCGCCGGCGTCGTTCGCCAAGGCGCGGGCGTTGGCGGCGAAGTTGAACTTGCCGACGTTGACCGCGATGCCCTTGGCCTTAGCCGCGTCCTCGCCGAGGCCGACGGTGGCGATCTCGGGCTCGGTGTAGATGATGGCGGGCATGAGGTCCCAGTTCACGTGGCCGTGCTTGCCGGCGATCCACTCGGCGACGGCGACGCCGTCTTCCTCGGCCTTATGCGCGAGCATGGGGCCGTCGATCACGTCGCCGATCGCCCAGACGCCGGGGGCGGTGGTGCGGAGGTGGCCGTCGACCTTGATGCGTTTCTTTTCGGTGAGCTCGACTCCCGCCTTGGCGAGGTCGAGGCCGTCCGCGTAGGGGCGGCGACCGACGGCGACGAGGACCTTGTCGGCGGGGACTTCGAGGACCTTGCCGTCGCGCTCGGCAAGGAGGACTTTTTTCGCGGCGTCGTAGCCGGTGACCTTGGCGTTCACCTCGATCTTGAGGCCCTGCTTTTGGAGGATACGCGTGTAGTTGCGGACGACGTCGTCGTCGCTGGTGGCGGCGATCTTGGGCAGGAACTCGACGATGGTGACCTCGGCGCCGAGGCGGGCCCAGACGGAGCCGAGCTCGAGGCCGATGGCGCCGCCGCCAACGACGGCGAGTTTCTTCGGCACGGCCGGGAGGGAGATGGCGTGGTCGGAGGAGATGATCGTCTCGCCGTCGAACTTGAGGAAGGGCAGCTCCACGGGCGCGGAGCCGGTGGCGATGACGATGTTACGCGCCGAAAGGCGCGTGGTCGTTGGTGATTTGTCGTTGGTGATTTGGTCAGAGACCTCGACCTCGGTGGAAGAGACGAAGCGAGCGGTGCCGGTGATGACGGCGACCTTGCGGGCCTTGGCGAGGGCGGCGACGCCGCCGGTCAGCTTGGAGACGATGCCGTCCTTCTTTTTGAGCATGGCGGCGACGTCGATGGAGACCTCGCCGGTCTTGATGCCGTGCTCGGCGGCGTGGCTCTTTGCGAAGACGAAGTGCTCGGAGGAGGCGAGGAGGGCTTTGCTCGGGATGCAGCCGACGTTGAGGCAGGTGCCGCCGAGCGTGGTGCGTTTCTCGACGAGGGCGACCTTGAGGCCGAGCTGCGCGGCGCGGAAGGCGCAGACGTAGCCGCCGGGGCCGGCGCCGATGACGATAAGGTCGAAGGATTGGGAGGAAGGAGAAGAGGAAGACATTTTAGTCACGGAGGTCACAGAGCTCGGACACAGAGGGCACGGAGGGAGGCAGGCAGAGGCGGAAGAGAAAATCCCCAGACGGAGTTGGTGGTCTGGGGATCGGCTCTGTGAACTCTGTGTCCGAGCTCCGTGTTCTCTGCGTCCAAAGATCGGGGTTTAGACGCTGAGGAGAAGACGGGTGGGGTCTTCGATGGCCTGCTTCACCTTCACGAGGAAGGTGACGGCTTCCTTGCCGTCGACGAGGCGGTGGTCGTAGATGAGGGCCAAATACATCATCGGGCGGATGACGACCTGGCCGTTGACCGCGACGGGGCGCTCGTTGATCGCGTGGAGGCCGAGGATGGCGCTTTGCGGGGCGTTGATGATCGGGGTCGAGAGCATCGAGCCGAAGATGCCGCCGTTGGTGATGGTGAAACAGCCGCCCTCAAAGTCGGGCAGGCCGAGCTTTCCGTCGCGGGCCTTCTTGGCGACCTCGCCGATGGCCTTCTCGATGCCGGCCATGTCGAGCTTGTCGCAATCGCGGACCACGGGGACGACGAGGCCCTTCTCGGTGGAGACGGCCATGCTGATGTCGTAGTAGTGGTTTTGGACGATCTCGTCGCCGTCGATCTGGGCGTTGACGCCGGGGACCTCTTTCAGGGCGTGGACGACGGCCTTGGTGAAGAAGGACATGAAGCCGAGCTTCACGCCGTTTTTCTTCACGAAGTCGTCCTGATACTTGGCGCGGAGGGCCATGACGGCGGACATGTCGACCTCGTTGAAGGTCGTGAGCATGGCGGCCTCGTGCTGGGCGGAGACCAGGCGCTTGGCGATGGTCTGGCGCAGCTTGGTCATCTTGGTGCGCGAGCGCTTGCCGGCGGGCGGAGCAGAGACGACGGGCGCGGTGGCGGGAACGGCGGCGGCGGGCGCGGCGGCGACGGCGGCGGCGACCTGCTTGGGGGTCGCGGCGGCGGCGAGCATGTCGCCCTTCGTAACGCGGCCGGCCTTGCCGGTGCCGGAGACGGTGACGGGATCGATGCCGGTCTCGGCGGCGAGACGGCGGACGGCCGGGCTGGCGTCGTGGGCGGCGGGAGCCGGAGCGGGGATCGCTGCGGGCGAGCCGGAGGGCGCGGCGGGGGTCTTTTTCTCGATGCTGACCGGGTGGGCGGGCGTGGGGGCGGTGCCGGAGCCGGCGGCGGCGCTGTCGTCGATCTTGGCGACGACCTGGCCGATCTTCAACTCGGCGCCGGCGTCGACGGCGAGGGAGATGACGCCGGCGACCTCGGCGACGCCTTCGGAGGTGATCTTGTCGGTCTCAAGCTCGAAGAGGGTCTGGTCCTTCTTCACGGTGTCGCCGTTTTTGACGTGCCACTTGGCGAGCACGCCGGAGCTGATGGATTCGCCGAGGGGCGGGATTTTGACGTCGATGAGAGCCATTTTTGGGAAAGGGAAGGGGAGAAGGGTTTAACGCAGAGACGCAGAGTCGCAGAGAAGACGCAGAGGACAGGGCGGCGGTTTTCTCTCCGCGTCTCTGCGCCTCTGCGTTGAATAAATCAGGCCTTGAACGCGTCCTTCAGGAAGGCGTTGAGCTCGATCTTGTGGACGGCGAGGGCGCCGACGGCGGGCGAGGCGGCGGCCTCGCGACCGACGTAGCGGGCCTTGCGGCCGAAGACTTCCTCCAACTCGGGGGCGATATAGCTCCAGGCTCCCATGTTCTGCGGCTCCTCCTGGCACCAGACGAGGTCGGCCTTGGCGTAGGTCTTGGCGAGCTGGGCGAGCTTGTCCTTGTGGAGCGGATACAGCTGCTCGATGCGCACGATGGCGATGTCGTCGACGTCGTTGGCGACGCGGTAGGAGTGGAGGTCGTAGTAGACCTTGCCGGAACAGAGGACGAGGCGGCGGGCCTTCTTCGGGGCGCGCGGGTCGTCGATGATTTCCTGGAACGCGCCGTCGACGAAGTCCTCGAGCTTGGACACGGCGAGCGGGTTGCGGAGGAGGCTCTTGGGCGACATGACGACAAGCGGCTTGCGCAGGTCGTTCTTCATCTGGCGGCGGAGGGCGTGGAAGTAGTTCGCCGGGGTGGTGATGTTGGCCACCTGGATGTTGTCCTCGGCGCAGAGCTGGAGGAAGCGCTCGAGACGGGCGGAGGAGTGCTCGGGGCCCTGGCCCTCGTAGCCGTGGGGGAGGAGGAGGACGATGCCGGAGACGCGCTGCCACTTCGATTCGCCGGAGACGATGAACTGGTCGATCACGACCTGGGCGCCGTTGGCGAAGTCGCCGAACTGGGCCTCCCAGATGCAGAGCATCTGGGGGTAGTCGAGCGAGTAGCCGTAGTCGAAGCCGAGCACGGCGGCCTCGGAGAGGAGCGAGTTGTAGACGCAGAAGCGGGCCTGGTCCGGCGAGAGGTTGAGGAGGGGGACGTAGCGCTCGCGGGTGTCGGTGTCGTAGAGGACGGCGTGGCGGTGGCTGAAGGTGCCGCGCTCGCAGTCCTGGCCGGAGAGGCGGACGGGGGTGCCCTCGGCGAGGAGGGTGCCGAAGGCGAGGGATTCGCCCATGCCCCAGTCGATCGGGCCGCCGGTGAGGACGGAGGCGCGCTGCTCGAGGAGGCGCTTGATCTTGGGGTTGGCGGTGAAGTTGGAAGGCAGGGTGGTGAGGCCTTTCACCACGGTTTGTAGCAGGTCCTTGGATACGCCGGTGGGGATGGGGGTGTGGCTGTAGCCCGCCTGGAAGACAGGATTGGAGTCGCGAAAGGGGTCGCCCTTTTCGCCGGCGGACTTGCGCTTGAGCTCGGCCTGCTTGGCCTTCTCGAGCGAGGTGTCCATGGCGGCGGAGTATTCGGCCTTGATGGCGTCGGAATCGGCCTGGGTGTGGGAGCCGGCGGCGACGAGCTGCGCGGTGTAGAGAGCGGAGATCTGCGGGTGGTTGGCGATCTTCTTGTAGAGGGTGGGCTGGGTGAAGGCGGGCTCGTCGGCCTCGTTGTGGCCATGCTTGCGGTAGCAATACATGTCGATGACGACGTCGCGCTGGAACTTCACGCGGAACTCGAGGGCGAGGCGCGCGACGTGGCAGACGGCCTCGGGGTCGTCGCCGTTCACGTGGAAGATCGGGGCCTCGATCATCTTGGCCACGTCGGTGCAGTAGCGCGTGGAGCGCGAGTCCTGCGGGAGGGTGGTGAAGCCGATCTGGTTGTTGATGACGAAGTGGACGGTGCCGCCGGTGCGGTAGCCGGGGAGCTGGGAGAAGTTGAGCGTCTCCGCGACGACGCCTTGGCCGGCGAAGGCGGCGTCGCCGTGGATGAGGAAGGGGCACACGCGGCGGCGCTCGTTGTCGCCGCGGATGCGCTGGCGGGCGCGGGCCTTGCCCTCGACGACGGGGTTGACGATCTCAAGGTGGGAGGGGTTGGCGGCGAGGCGGACCTCGACGGTCTTGCCGGAAGCGGTGGTGAGCGCGGACTCGTAGCCGAGGTGATACTTCACGTCGCCGTCGCCGGCCACGCTGTGCGGGATGTAGTTTTCCGAGAACTGCTCGAAGAGGACCTCGAAGGGCTTGCGGAGGATGTTGGTGAGGACGGAGAGGCGGCCGCGGTGGGCCATGCCCATGACGAACTCTTCGACGCCGACCTCGGGGGCGTGCTCGATCATGGCGTCGAAGGCCGCGATCATGGTCTCGCCGCCCTCGAGGGAGAAGCGTTTCTGGCCGACGAATTTGGTGTGGAGAAACTTCTCGAAGAGCTCGGCCTTGTGAAGGCGGCGGAGGATGCGGGTCTTCTCGAATTTGGTGAACGCGGGCGTGTTTTCGGTGCCCTCCATGCGGGCTTGGAGCCACTCGCGCGCGTCGTGGTCCTGCACGTGCATGAACTCGACGCCGACGGTGCCGCAGTAGGTCTTCTTCAGCGCGCGCTGGATGTCGCGGAGCTTCTTTTGGCCGCCGCCCTGGAAGTTGGTGAGGGTGAAGCTCTCGTCGAGGTCGTTGGCGTCGAGGCCGAAGTTTTCGAGGGTGAGCTTGGGGTGCGGGGCGGGTTTGTCGCCGAGCGGATCGAGGTGGGCCTCGAGGTGGCCGTGGGAACGGTGGGCGTTGATGAAGCGGATGATCTGCGCCTGTTTATAGGAATCGATGACCTTGATCCCCGCGGCGTTGGCGGCGGCGGCGGTGGGCGCGGCGCCGGGGGCGGCGGAGCTATTGCCCAAGGTGAAGCCTTGGAAAAAGGCGCGCCACGTCGGATCGACGGAGTCGGGATTGTCGAGCCATTGGGCGTAGGCGGCTTCGATGACGTCGGAGTTCGCGCGAGCGGCGAGGGGGACGGAGTTCATGGAGGGTTTTGCGAAACGGAAAACAGGAGAAAAGAGGGAGGGCGCCGGAGGCGGTGCGGTAAGCGATGGAGGGGATGTGAAACGAAAAATCTGGCCGAGGCGTGGAAACGGAGGGAGGGTCAGACATACCGCATCGCCTCGCGGGCTCAAGGGGCTAAGGGGTGGGGCGACGGGTTTGAGTTTTCCTAAACCTCTGGCAGGATCACTTTAAAATTTCGAATACACGCCGCATGGAAATTGAGATCAAAGCTTCCCTAATCGCCCTCTTGGATGCGATTAAAGCGTCTAATGGGCGCGTGATCGCCGCCGAGATGGCCAAACTGGATGATTTCGCGATGCGCGGACGACTCACCTTACATCCGCAACTGCTTCATTTCCTTGAGCGTAGAAGCTACGCGAAAGCGGCGATGTTCCTCGGCGGCGCCGAGGATATTCCGGTCGGTGTTTGCGGCGGAAAGGCGGCCCGGCCGTCGGTGGAGGGCGCACAATGAGCCGTCCGGACAAGGGCAAAATCGCGACGGACGGGGGCGCAAGTTTGGGGCAGAACCCCTTTGCCTCGGCCTTGGGTGGATTAGGCGGTCTGATGCCTGCGTCGCCTGCTGCGATGCCGAATAACGCTTCGGGCGCGAAGCCGGCACCGGACGCCGAACCCGCAAAAAACCGTGGGCGCGTGGACGTGTTGCGCACGACGGTCACCGTGGCCAAAAACTTTGTCGGTATCGGCCTCCCGGAGAAGGAGGCGCTGTGCAAAAAGATGCGCGCCGCGGCCGGCTGCGGCGGCACCGTGAAAGACGGCGCGATCGAGATCCAAGGCGACCAGCGCGAGGTCGTCGCGAAGGTGCTGCGCGAGGCGGGCTTTCGTCCCGTGATGGCGGGCGGTTGATCGCGGCGGGAGCCGGGGCGAGGCGGTCGGCGTTTTCAGTCCCGCAACCAGCCGCGCTCGCCGAGCCAGTGCTCCAGCAGCGCGGCCCAAGGCGGCGCTGCGCGCAGGGCGTCGCCGAGCCCGAGGCCGTGGTTGCCGTGGGGAAAGACGTGCAAGGCGCAGCTTACGCCCGCGCTCCAGCAGGCGCGTGCGTAGACGATGGCGTTGTCCACCGGCACCACGGGGTCGTCCGCGGTGTGCCACACGAAGGCGGGAGGGCAGTCGGCACGCATCTGGCGCTCGGGCGAAAGCAGGGCGGGGAGATCGTTCGCGGGGTTTGGGCCCAAGATGTTGTCGCGGCTGCCGGCGTGCGTGAAGGGCTCGCATACGCTCACGACGGGATAGCACAGGATCGCGGCGTCGGGGCGGGCTGATTCGCGACCGATGGCGTCGTCGCAGGAGCAGGAGGCTGCGGGGTGACCGAAGAGCGTCGAGAGCGTGGCGGCGAGATGTCCTCCGGCGGACGAGCCGATGACGGCGATTCGATTCGGATCGCGGCCGGCTGCGCGGGCTTCGGCGCGGAGGGCGCGGAGCGCGCGCGCGGCGTCGAGCAGCATCGAGGGGTGATGATAGCCGTTGCTTGCGAGTCGGTAGTCCAGAACCGCGGCGTGGATGCCTCGTTCGGCAAACCACCGCGCGTAGCCGGCGCCTTCGTGTTCGGCGAGCATGGCATAGCTACCGCCCGGCAGCACGAGCACGCTCGCGCCGGATGCGCGACGGGCCTCGGCGGGGTAGTGGGTGAGGCTCGGGGCATGGCCGCGCCCTGAGCCGAGAGCGTGGGGCACGGCGTCGGGCCAGATCGGAGAGATGCGCATGGTGGGGTCGCGAAGGGAGCGGGAGGAGAGGCGTCGGGAGGGCGGACGGGACAGAAATCCATCGGCCGGCCGCCACCCTCAAGCTCGCCCCCGTTGGACGGTTCGATCCGCGCGACGGGTTAAAAAACAAAAAGCCGCCCGGTTTCGGGCGGCTTTGGTGAATCGATGCGTATTCAGGCGAGGGCAGTGCTTAGCGGCGCTTTTTCGGCGCGGGCTTCTTTTTCTTCTTCGGCGTCTCGTCGTCTTCGTCCTCGTCTTCATCCGAGTCGTCGTCGTCGTCATCCTCGTCCTCGTCGTCCGAGTCTGAATCCTCGTCGTCGCCCTCGCCTTCGCCCTTGGGCTTTTCCTCGTCGTCGCCTTCTTCCTCGTCCTCGTCCCACTTGAGGGAGGCGTCGTTTTTCATGGCCTCGTCGTCCTCTTCATCGACATCGGGCAGGTCGGCGTCATCGATCTCGGCGTCGTCCTCGGAGGCGGCGGCGCGCTCGCCCTCTTCGTCGTCCTCGTCAAAGCCGGCGGGGGTGTAGTCGAGAATGGCGCAGAGCTCGTCGAACACATGGACGGCTTTGCCCTCGATGAAGCTGGCGTTTTGCTCTTCGCGGAGCTCGTCCTCGACCTCGTCCACCGTGAGCTTGGACTCGAATTTGAAGACGTCGTTGAGGAGTTTGACGCGGCAGCGGGTGAGGTGGTCGAGCAGGTCGGCGAAGGGGCCGTTCTCGTCGTCGACGACGTCGGCGAGGATGAAGAGCTTGTCGTCGGAATCGAAGATCGAGTCCTTGACGCGCTTCAGGCGGATGCGGCCCTTGCCGGCTTCTTTCTCGATGCGGAAGGGGATGAAAGCGGACTCGAAGACGTCCTGGTCGAAGCCGTAGTCGCGGAGGGGCTCGCAAAGCTCGGTGAGGTGGGCGACCTGGCGCGGATCGATGATGCTGAGGCCGTCGGTGTCCCAGCGCACGGGGTCGCTGACCTCGTCGACCCACCAGTTGTGGTCTTCACCGAGACGGACGATGCACCAGTCGAGAATTGCGGAGGAGTTGGCCATGTTAGCTAAATAAGATAGGGGAGTGGGGCGCAGCCATGCGAACGGCGCGGAGCGAGTCAAACCGCGAAACTCGGCTTTTTTGCGGAGGGAAAAAAGCGAGCCCGTTTGAGGGTAAACCGGTCGCGCAGGCTGGGCTGCGTCAGGTGGGGGCCAAGTCAAAAGCGGTCGGTGCGGCCTCTGTTCGCGTATCCGGGGCCGCGCCGGCTCTTGCCTCCCGGGAATGTGCCGCGAAGGATGACGCCTTTTATGGACACGCTCTATAGAGATGTGGTGAAGCCGCTGCTCTTCCGGATGGATCCGGAGGAAGCGCACGAACGGAGCGTGGGCGCGCTTGCCCTTCTGGGCCGCCTCACGCCGCTCTGCCGCGCCTTGGAGGCCGTTCACCGGCTCGATCCCGCCGTGCATCGGCCGGTGCGGGTGTTCGGACTCGATTTCCCCAACGCCGTCGGACTCGCGGCGGGTTTCGACAAAAACGCCCGCGCCTGGCCGGCCGCGGCCGCCCTCGGGTTCGGGCATGTCGAGATCGGCACCGTCACCGCCTTGGCCCAGCCGGGCAATCCGAAGCCGCGCCTCTTTCGTTATCCCGACCAGAAAGCGGTCATCAATCGGATGGGTTTTAACAACGAGGGCAGCGAGGCGGTGGCCGCCCGGCTCGCAACGCAGCCCGGACCCGGCCGGCGGCGCATCCCGCTCGGCATCAATCTGGGCAAATCGAAGATCACGCCCAACGAGGAAGCCACGCAGGACTACCTGACCAGCTTTGGCCGGCTCGCCGATTATGCGGATTATGTCGTGGTCAACGTCTCCAGCCCGAACACGCCCGGACTGCGCGCCCTTCAAGATGAGAAGCCGCTTCGCGAGTTGCTCGGCGCCCTGAGCGCGGCGAACCGCGGCCGAGGCGAAGGTCGCCGCCCGCTTTTGCTCAAGATCGCCCCGGATCTCAGCTGGCCGCAGATCGACGCCGCGCTCGGCGTGATCGCCGAATTCGGCCTCGATGGCATCATCGCCACCAACACCACCTTGGCGCGCCCGGGCCCCTTTGCCGAGGTCGGGCAGGCGGGGGGATTGAGCGGCGCCCCGCTGCTTCGCCGCAGCACGCAAATCGTCGCCTATATCTCGCGCGTCACCGGCGGCCGCCTGCCGATCATCGCCGCGGGCGGCATCACCGATGCGGCCGGCGCGGGCGATAAACTCGATGCCGGAGCCTCGCTGGTCCAGGTGTATACTGGAATGATCTACGAGGGGCCCTTCTTCGCCGCCCGCCTTGCGAAAGCTTGCGCGGATCGTCAGCGCGTCTGAACGGGCTGCCCGGCCGGATCGCCGGCGACGCGTTCGGGGGCATCTCGAACCGGGTCGGTCGCATGGCCGGCAGGGATGCGCGCCAGCGAGGCTTGGAGTGCGCCCACAAGCTGCAAAGCCGAGATTTGCTCGCGCTGGAGCTGATCGTAAAGCTGGGCGAGAAAGTCTGGCAGCTTATGGCCGAAGGCCCCGAGTTGGGCGCGGTGCGGGCGGAGCGACGCGGCGAGGCGGCCGACGATGGCGCTGCGCGAATCTTGGATGCGCGCCTGCAGATGGCGCGCGAGCCGCCGCGATTTTTCGATCGCGAGATCGACGCGTTCACCGCCTCCTGCCGGACCTGGGACGAGGCAGGGACTTAGGGGCGGTTCGCCGATTGCCGGCGCGAGCGGCTCATGGCCTCGCAGTTCTTCCAGCGATTTTTCCAGCTCCGTGATTTGAATGCCCGCGAGATGGTTCCGGTTCCAGCGGCGGATCATCGCTTCGGCGATTTGCTGAAGTTCGAGAACATCGAAAGGTTTTTTTAGAACGATCAAGTTATCGTGTCCGCCGAGGATCTCGATGATTTGCTCCCACGAATAGTCGGTGTAGGCGGTGCAGAGCGTCACTTGAAGATCGGGACATAGCCAAAGACGTTTTATCGTCTCGATTCCGTCTATCCCCGGCGGCATGCGCCCGTCCACGAAGGCGGCGGTGAAAGGGCGCCCTGCCTCGGCGGCGACCTGGATCGCCGACACCGCCTCCTCGCCTTGGTGCGCGGACGCGATTTCATAGGGACGCCGGGCGGCGGTAGGGGATTGAGGAATTACAAATCCAAATCGTTCGGCGGCATTCACGCCGGCTTCCGGCACGACCGCTTCACTGGCACGGCAAAGGATCTTCGTGATATCTCGATGAATGTCCGGGTTGTCATCGATGATGATGATCCGACGGTTTTCGATCGGGGGCGTGATTTGCGGATTCATGCCGTGGCGTGACAGTGAATCGGACCAACACCGACGAACTTTAGGATGGGATAGGCCAATAAAGGCTTATTTACGCCCGGTGACTTTAGGGGTGGGGCATTGCCAGTCTATGGCCAAAAGTCGTTCGGCTACGCCGTGGAGACGCTCGGCTAAGCGCCGCGAGCTTGTGGCAAATTGATGGCCAAAGTGGCGGATGGCGCTGCGGCCGGCCTCATCGTTTTGTGAATAAGTTTTTGGCCCTGGGGCTTTATCAGGACGGCTTTTTACTTGCGCGGGGTGGGGTAAAATGGGACGAAATGGGGCGTTGTGGGGCACCTCGCTGCACCTCTAAATGTCCTCCCTTGGCAAACCGTTCTACACCGGCTCGTTCCGGCACACGTTGGACGACAAGAATCGGCTCACGATTCCGTCGGCGTGGCGGTCTGCGCACTCGGAAGGCGACACCTTCCTGGTGGTGCCCCTCGATGGATTCTTAAGCGTGCTGCCTCCCCTTGAGGCGCAAAAGCTCTACGACCGCGTCGCCGAAAAGGCGCTCTCGGACTCCGAGGCTCAAGAGGCCGCCGCGGACTTCTTTTCGAAGACGCTGTCGTTCTCCTTCGACAAAGCCGGACGCGTGATGCTCTCGCCCGAGCTGCTCGCCCACGCCGGCATCGGCAAGGACGTCGTGCTCGTGGGCTCGATGAACAAGTTCAATCTCTACAGTCCCGAGCACTGGGACCGCGTGCAGGCCGCCACCGCCGCGCAAAAGCCCGCCGACCGTTTGCGTCGGATGGGGATCTGACGAGGCCGCGAAAAATGAAACCCGCCGCCTCCCTTCTCCCCGTCAATCCCGCCAGGAGGCCCGCCGACCATGTTCGCCGCGCTTCCTGAAATCGACGCCGCGCCCGCCCCCATGTCGACGCCCGGCCACATCTCGGTTCTCCTTCGCGAGACGATCGCGCTGCTTTCGCCGCGTGCGGACGGACGCTACGTGGATTGCACCTTCGGCGCCGGCGGCCACACGCGCGCCATCCTCGAGTCCGCGCCGGGCTGCCGCGTCACGGCGCTCGACCGCGATCCCGAGGCCGCCCCGCGCGCGGCCGCGCTTCGCGAACAATTCGGCGAGCGCTTCGAGCTCGTCGACCGCGACTTCGGGCAACTCGCCTCGCTCAACTTCTCCGGGCTCGACGGCGTGCTCTTCGACCTGGGCGTCTCGTCCTTCCAGCTCGACGACGCCGCGCGCGGTTTCTCTTTCCGCAACGACGCTCCCGCCGACATGCGCATGGATCCGCGCCATGGCGTGCCCGCCTCGCGCTGGCTCGAGACCGCGACCGAGGACATGCTTTTTCGCGCGATCGGCGACTACGGCGAGGAACGCCACGCCGGCCGCGTCGTCCGCGCCATCCTCGCCGCCCGCGGCACCGGCGCGCTCGCCCGCACCGCCTCGCTCGCCGAGCTCATCGCCAACGCCATCCCGGCGCGTGATCGTTTCGCCTCGAAGATCCATCCCGCCACGCGCGCCTTCCAGGGCATCCGCATCGCCGTGAACGACGAGCTCGGCGCCCTTGAGCGTGCCCTGCCCGCCGCCTTCGCCGCCCTCGCGCCCGGCGGCGTGCTCGCCGTCATCTCCTTCCACTCGCTCGAGGACCGTCCGGTGAAGCGCTACTTCAATCACCTCTGCGGCCGTCCCGAGTCCCAGGACGACCACCGCCCGGCCGACCTTCGCGTCGCCGTGGCCGAACTTCTCACCCGCAAGCCCGCCGTCGCCTCCGACGCCGAGCTCGCTTCGAACCCCCGCGCCCGCTCCGCCCGCCTCCGGGCGGTGAAGAAGCTGTAGTTATTCACCGGTTACGCACACCCGTATCCATAGAGCGAAGACGCGTATTCGTCCCGAACTTACTCACAACTCATCCACCGAACCTCTCCCCGGCCCCGCAGCCGGCCCTCCGCCATGAACACCCGTCCTCCCCGCGCTTTCGCCACCCAGCTGCTTGTCGCCGCGCTGGTCGTGCTCGGCGTCGGCGGCGGCCTCGGTTTCGCCATCGTCGACCTGCGCCACGACATCTCCGTCTCCGCCAACACCACCCGCGTCCTCTCGCAGCGCATCGTCGAGACCGAACGCCGCATCGCCGAGGTCGGCGGCGCGATCGCCGCCGAGCAGTCGCCCGACGCCCTCGCGCGTCGCAACCAGGCCCTCGCGCTGGGCTTGGAGCCTCCCGTCGAGGCCCGCCTCGTCCGCGTCGACGAGTCCGCGACCACCCGTCTCGCCGCCAAGCGAAACGCCGAGATTTTCGCCGCCGAGCGCGGCCAGACCATCGTCCCCGTCCGCTTCAACCTGGGAGGAGGCGCGCAGCGCTGACCAGATGACCGCCCGCGGATTCGCACACAACATCCGCCTCTATCTCGTCGCGCTCGCCGTCGCCGCCAGCTTTGGCGCGGTCTCCCACCGCCTGGTCCAGCTCCACGTCGTCCAGCGCGAGCATTACCTCACGCAGATCCAGGAGACGCGCCGGCGCGTGGTCGTCGAGCCCGCCCGCCGCGGCGACATCTACGACGCCCGCGGCGACCTGCTCGCCACCAGCCAGACCGATATCACGCTCGCCATCGATCCCTGGGCCCTGCCCGAGAAGATCGAGTCGCTGAAACTCCCCGCCAAGCGGGCGCGTTTCGAGGCCGATCAACGCGAGCTGCGCGGGCAGCTCGCCGGGCTCCTCGGCGCCCCGGCCTCCGAGATCGAGGCCGTTTTCACGCCGGCCTGGAAGGACCTGCCGGTGGAGCAGGATACCGGCGACGAGGCGGTCGACGGACGGGCGCGCGTGCGCTTCGTCAAGCTGCGCGAGGGCGTGAGCGAGGACCAGTTCTCGCGCATCTCCGCGTTGAAGATCGCCGGTCTCACCTTCGAGCGTCATTACCGGCGCATCTACCCGCACAAGTCTCTCGCGGCGCATGTCATCGGCTTCGTCAACAAGGAGGACGTCCCCGCCGGCGGCGTCGAGGCCTTCGCCGACGCCTACCTTCGCGGCATCTCGGGCTGGCGCGAGATCGAGCGCGACGGCAAGCGCGTCGAGCGAGCCGAATTCCGCGAGCGCGAGGTCCCCGCTTCCGACGGCTGGAGCGTCGTTCTCTCCATCGACACCGCCGTGCAGCACATCGTGGAGCAGGAGCTCGACGCGCTGGTGGAAAAATTTCGCCCGCAGAAGGCCACCATCATCGTGAGCGACGCCCACAGCGGTTTCCTCCTCGGCCTCGCGAACTATCCGACTTTCGACCTCAATCAGTTCTCCACCACCCCGCTCGACAAGCAGCGCAACTTCGCCGCGACCGACCTCCTCGAGCCGGGCTCGACCTTCAAGATCGTCGCCACCTCCGCCGCCCTCAACGAGGGGCTCGTCACTCCGGCGACCACCTTCGACTGCACGCTCGACAGCATCCTCTATCAAGGAAAGCCGCGTCGCTTCATGCGCGACGATCACCGTTACGACCACCTGCTCACGCTCGCGGAGGTGATCAGCCACTCCAGCAACGTCGGCACCGCGCAGGTCGGCATGCTGCTCGGCGAGCGCAAGCTCTACGACTACGCCCGCGCCTACGGTTTCGGGGAACGCTCCGGCTTTCCGCTCGGCCGCGAGGAACCCGGATTGCTCGCCGACCCCGCCAAGTGGTCGGGCATCGACATCACCCGCATCCCGGCCGGCTACTCCATCGCCGCAACGCCGCTTCAGATCCACTACGGCATGAGCACCATCGCCAGCGGCGGAAATCTGCTCCGCCCGCAGGTGGTCTACCAGGTGCGCGACGCCGCCGGCGAGGCCGTCTACACCTTCAAGCCCGCCGTCCGCCGCACCGTCATCGCCCCTCCGACCGCCGAGACGATGGCGCGCATGCTTCAGAAAGTCGTCTCGCCCGACGGCACCGCCAAGGCCGCGGCCATCCCCGGCTACGAGGTGGCGGGAAAGACCGGCACCGCGCAAAAACTCATCAACGGCCGCTACTCCGAGCGAAACCATATCGGTTCCTTCGCCGGCTTTTTCCCGGCGAGCCGTCCGCGTGTCGTCGTGACCGTGATCGTGGACGACGGCCACCCGCCCTCCGGCGGCACCGGCTACGGC
>CBIHRE010000021.1:0-18893 GCA_966212385.1 uncultured Akkermansia sp.
ACTGTAACAGTATAGGTTCCTTTTAAAGACGTGGAACGGTGGCAAGGTTTCCGACGCAGGCCCGCACAGCGGGCGCCTGTCTTCCCCACGATCGCTCTATCCCTCCTCCGAGCCTCGTCCGCCCGATCTCCGCCGAGTGCCAAAACTCGGTTTAACCAACCAACCCGAGCCACCCCGCCATGTCTTCCATCGTGTCAGCCAATCGTTCCATCCGTGCGTTCACGCTCATCGAGCTTCTCACGGTGATCGCCATCATCGGCATTCTCGCCGCCATTCTTATTCCTACCGTCGGCAAGGTGCGTGCCACCGCGCGTAATGCGCAGTGTGTGTCGCGATTGCGAGATTGGGGCACCGCCATCCACCTCTACGCGAACGACAACAAAGGCAAATATCGGATTTCCAATTGGCTGAGTGCGGCGAGTAACCCGTATCAGTCCTATTTCCCCGGATCCTCGCAGCAAATGGCGACCATCCGGTCTTTCGCCGGCTGTCCGCTTTTGAACCAAACGCTCGCCGAAGGCACGATGTGTTACAGCATGGTATGGCCGTCGATTAACGGCTCCATCAACACGCTCCTCGCCGACGAGGTAGTCGGGGGAAGCGCTCAAATGAATGTTTCACTCAACCGCTGCGCGGCTCCAGCGAAGTTTCTGATGATGTGCGACACCATGATCGGATCCAGCCCGCGCGTGCGTGGAAGCGATTCCGGATCGAGCGCGGATTTTCCGCAGATGATCGATCCGCTTTTTGGCGCCACGCCGGTCAATCCGGGCACTCGCGGCGACGAGACTGTCGCCCGCCGGCACGGCGGGAGCAAGGCCAACGGCGTCTTCGGCGATGGAAGCGTGAAGTCTTTCAACGGCGCTCCCGCCCCCGCCAGCGATACCAATTCGATCTACGCGATGCGCACGGTCTGGTTCCAACTTTATTAAGTGAGCCGGAGCGGGCGAAATGCCGGCTGCTTCGACGGCATTCTCGGGAGAGCGCGCAGGGATGCCAGACGTGAGATAAAACCTCGTTCGAATGTCGGCTTAAGTAGAGCCGTGCTCTCTTGCGCGCAGGTGTGAGCCACAGTGGTGACGAATTCCCATGGGCTCGGTTGGTCGCCGGTCAATGCCGTGATTGAGGCCTCTCCCCACTCCCCTGATATTTTAATGGTGCCCGGGCACGGACTCGAACCGTGATGCTGTTAGGCACAGGCTTCTGAGACCTGCGTGTCTACCAATTCCACCACCCGGGCGGGAGGGGAGGGCAAAAGCATTCGGCCAAGGCCTCGCAGGCAAGCCCGATTTTCCGTTTGGCGCTTCCGCCTGCGGGCCGTTCGCCTTCACGCGGCGGGCGCGTAGGCCGCCATGTCGGCGCGCGCGTGCTTCATCTCCGCCAAAATCACGTCGGTGTGCTGAAGCAATTGTCGGCCGGCGGGCGTGATCGTGACCTTTCTCCCCATCCGTTCAAAAAGCGTGCAGCCGAGATCCTTCTCCAGGGCTTTGATCGCGTGACTCACCGCCGACTGCGTCAGGCTCAATTCTTTCGCCGCGTGCGTGAAGCTGCTGACTCGGGCCAAGGTCGCGAATGCGAGGAGTTTCCGGCTGTCGAGGATGATCGGCGGCATGGTCAGGGATAAACGCGGATGAATTTCGATTTGCGCTGCCATTAGCACGATTCACGCCACGAGCATGAATGGGGTGGGTAAATGAATCGATTTCATGCGATTGCGTCGGGGCCTTCGCCTCCTTGCAGTTTCCGGCTTTTCTCCCCTGCGTCCGCCTGCGCCATGGCCGATCCCGACCACTCTTCCGACAGCCCATCGTCCCCTGATCGTCCCGTTTCCACGGGACGGCGCGAGGACGGGCGAGAACGCGCGCGCTTCCGGATCGAGTTTCCTCCCGAGCTTCCGATCAGCGCCCGCGCCGACGAGATCGTCGAGCTTCTGGGCAAGCATCAGGTCATCATTCTCGCCGGTGAGACGGGCTCGGGCAAAACGACCCAAATCCCGAAAATGTGCCTGGCGGCCGGGGCCGGCACACGCGGCCAGATCGCGTGCACGCAACCGCGCCGCGTGGCCGCGCTCTCCGTCTCGCGGCGGGTGGCGGAGGAGTTGAACGTGCAGTGGGGGCGCGAAGTCGGCTGCAAGATCCGCTTCGACGACCGCACCTCGCGCGACACGGTCGTGAAGTTCATGACCGACGGCATGCTGCTGGCGGAAGTCCAGAGCGACCCGCTGCTTCGCGCCTACGACACCATCATCCTCGACGAGGCGCACGAGCGCTCGCTCAACATCGACTTCCTGCTCGGCCATCTGCGCAACCTGCGCTTCAAGCGGCCCGAGCTCCGCATCGTGGTCACCTCCGCCACGATCGACACCGAGGCTTTTTCCAAGGCTTTCGACGACGCTCCCATCGTGCAGGTCTCGGGACGCACCTACCCGGTGGAGGTGATCTACGCCCCGCTCGATTCGCTTGGCAGCGACGCCGCCGAGGGCGATGAGCCGGAATCGCGGCCCGAGGCGCTGCACTACGTCGATGGTGCGGTGGAGGCCGTGCAACGCATCCTTGCCGGCCGGGCGGGCGACGCGGGCGGCGACATCCTCGTCTTCATGCCCGCCGAGCGCGACATCCGCGAGTGTTGCGAGCTGCTCGAGGGGCGCCATCGCCATTGCGAGGTGATCCCGCTTTTCGGCCGTCTTTCGCAGGCGGAGCAGCAGCGCATCTTCGCCGGCACGCAGCGGAGAAAGATCATCGTCGCGACCAATATCGCCGAGACCTCGCTCACGCTGCCGGGCATCCGCTACGTCGTGGACACCGGCCTGGCGCGCGTCTCGCGCTACGTGCCGACCGCGCGCACGCGGCGCCTGCCGATCGAGGAGGTCGCCCAGTCGAGCTGCGACCAGCGCAAGGGCCGCGCCGGACGCGTGGACGAGGGCGTCTGCGTGCGCTTGTATTCAGAGGAGGATTACAACGCGCGCCCGCGCTTCGCCCAGCCGGAGATCCAGCGCGCCAATCTCGCGGACGTGATCCTGCGCTTGAAGGCCTTCGGCCTCGGCGACATCGAGCGGTTCCCGTTCATCAACATGCCGGCGACGAAGTCGATCCGCTCCGGCTACGCCTTGCTCGAGGAGCTCGGCGCGCTCGACTCCGACGCCCCCGAGTCGGCGTCGAACCGCCCGCTCACGCCGCTGGGCCGCGAACTGGCCCGCCTGCCGGTCGATCCGACCGTCGGACGCATGATTCTCCAGGCGCGCGAGGAAAAGGCGCTGCACGAGGTGCTCGTCATCGCGGCCGGCCTTTCGATCCAGGACCCGCGCGAACGCCCGATGGAGGCGCGCGAAAAGGCCGACGCCGCGCACCGTCGCTTCGTCCACCCGGACTCGGATTTTCTCACGCTGCTCGCGATCTGGGAGGCTTTCCACGACGAGCTGGAGCGGCTGTCGCAGTCGCGTCTGCGCAAGTTCTGCCGTGAGCATTTCCTCAGCTACACGCGCATCCGTGAATGGCGGGACATCCACTCGCAACTTCTCGACGTGCTGGAGTCGCGCCGCGATTTCAGGATGAGCTCGGTTTTCGACGGGGTCGCGCCGGCGGACCGGACGCCGGAGAAGCTCGCGTTCGGCGGGCCGGCCTATCGCGCCATCCATCGCAGCATCTTGTCCGGCCTGCTCGGCAACATCGCGCTGCGCGACGACGAGAACGGCGGCTACAAGGCGACGCACGACCGGCGCATCGCGATTTTTCCCGGCTCCGCGTTGCACGTGCGCGACGAGCCGAAGAAGGGCGGCGGCGGCGCCCAGGCCGCGCGCGGCAACGATTCCCGCAAACCGAAGAAGGGCCCCGCGGCGCTGATGGCGGCCGAGATCATGGAGACCTCGCGCCTCTACGCGCGCACCGTGGCGCGGCTCGATCTTTCCTGGGCTCTGGATCTCGGCCGGCACCTCGTGAAGATCGCGCACAGCGAGCCATTCTGGAACCAGGACGCCGGACGCGTGATGGTGAAGCAGCGCACGCGCCTCTACGGGCTGGAGCTGGAGAATCGCGCCGTCTCCTACGGCAAGATCGATCCCGCGCACGCGACGGAGATTTTCATCCGCGAGGCGTTGGTGAACGACACGATCACCTGGCCGCTCGATTTTCTCGCCCACAACCGCAAGGTGCTCGACGAACTGGAGCACCTGCTGACCCGCGCCCGCGACACGGGCTTTCTCAATATCGACGAGGCGCTCTATCGGTTCTACGCGAACCGGCTTCAGCCCGGACGCGCGAGCGACGCCCCGGAAGAGGGCGTGTCCGCGGTTCCGGATCTCGTGGCGCTCGTGCGCGAGCGGCGCTCGAAGTATCCGCGCTTTCTCATGCTGGAGAAAGAGGACCTCCGCGATCCCTCCACGATCGCGGTGGACGAGCAGGCTTTTCCCGCCGCCCTGCCGATCGGCACGAGCGTGCTGCCCTTGACCTACACCTATCGGCCCGGCCAGGCGGACGACGGCGTGACGCTCGATGTTTCGCCCGGGGAAGCGGAGCGGCTCACGCCCATCGCCTTGGACTGGGCGGTGCCGGGCCACCTCGAGCAAAAGGTCGAACACTATCTGTCCTCGTTGCCGAAGGAGGCACGGCGGCTTTTCGTGCCCTTGGCCGAGACGGTGAAACAGCTGGCCGCCGCGGTGGCGGCGCGCGACCGGCTGACGGATCGGCGCGAGCCCTTGCCGGAAGCGCTGGCGGCCTGCATCGCGGAGCGTTTCCCGATCCGCGTCGACGCCTCGGCGTGGTCCGAAAAACCGCTTCCCGAGCACTTGCGCGTGCGGATCCGCTTGGTCGATGAAAAGGGCCGTGAGATTTGCGCGGCTCGTGATCTCGAGGAGGTGAGGCGCGGGCTCGCCGAGCATCAGCGCGAGAAAAGCGCGAAGGTGGCGCAGGATGCTCCCAGCGCCTGGGCGCGGGCGCGAGAGAAGTGGGAGAAGAGCGACCAGATGTCGTGGACCTTTGGCGAGCGCCTGCCGGGGCGCGTGGAGGTGTGCACGCAGGCGGGCGTGACGGTTTATGCCTGGCCGGCGCTCAAGGTCGGCGTGAGCGGCGTGGCGCTCCGCCTGGCGCGCAGCGAAGAGGAGGCCGCCGAGCAAACGCGGCTCGGCCTCGGGCGTTTGCTCGAGCTCGAGCTGCGGCACGAACTGCTGAATTTGCACAAGGAACTGCGCGGCTTGCGCGAGGCGGGCGCGCTGCTGGCCACCTATTGTTCGCTCAATCAATTGACCGAGGACGCGGCGGGCCTTTTGCAGCGCTGGCTGTGCGCGCCTTCACGGGTGAGCGAGCCGACGCAGAAGGCGTTTTCCGCGGCCGTGGCGCAGGCGCGGCACGATCTGCGCACGAGCGGGCCGAAGCTCTGCGGGCTCCTGAAGGAGTTGTTCGCGATCCGGGCGACCTTGGAGGCGCTTCCTACGCCTTATCCGACCTTGGCGAGCGATTTGGCGCAACTGGTGCCGAAGACATTGCTGCGTGAAATCGATTTTCCGCGGGTGCCGCATGTGGTGCGTTACCTAAAGGGCCTGAAGCTCCGCGCGGATCGCTGGCGGCAGAACCCGGCGAAGGAGGCCGAGCGTTCCCGGGCGCTGGCGCCTTGGCTCGGCCGGCAGCGGGCTTTGCCGCGGAGCGACGCGCGCTACTGGTTGGTCGAGGAATATCGAGTGAGCCTCTTCGCGCAGGAGCTGGGCACGGCCGAGGCGGTGTCGCCGCAGCGCTTGGAGCGGGAGTTTTCCGGAGCTCCCGGGCTGGCGGGTGCGCCGGAAAAGGGAAGCGCCGTGGCGCCCGCCAAACCTGCGCCGCCGCCGCTGGCGGTGCTGCCGACGACGGCGAACAAAGGCGCCCCGCTCAAGTCCCTGGGCGCCCTCGGCGATCTGTTTCGAAAATAAAGGCGCGGTGAGAGCGCGCCTCGTCGGACCAGCGGGTGGCGGACGAGCACCTAACGGCGCGAGCGGCGGGAGGTGGTTTCCGTCTCGGCGAGCGTCGTGTTCGGGTTTGCCGCCGAGGTGTCGGTTCCCGTCGCCGGAGCGGGGCGGACAGCCGGCGTCGAACGCATCACCGGTCGCTCGGTCGGTGGCACGGAAGAATTGCCAAAGCCGGCGGCGCGGCGAGGCGACGGCGCCGAGGGCGCGGGCGAGGCCGCCGCCGTGGCCTCTCCACCGGAAACGGAGGCGGACGAGGCCGGGCGTGTGGGGTAGGGGCGGGCTGTGGGGCGAGACCCAAGTCCAGACTCTACGCGGGGAGCCAAGTTCGGTGGCGAAGACTCGATGCGCCCGGGCGCGGGGGAGGAGAGCGCCCCTCGCGGAGTCGTGGGCGAGGCGGGCGCGACAGGGGCGGCGGTCGGAGCGGAGGCGCCGGCGATGCCTCGGGCCGTTTGCTGGCGCCGCTCGTTTCGATCGATTTGATCGCTTGTCGATGCGACGCGGGGCGATGTTGAGCCGGTTTCTGGCGACGGCTGGATGCGTCTGTCAGGGACGCGGACGGGGCGCGACGAGGCGGAAGCGACCGGCGCTGCGGCGGCTTCCGGGCTTGGGCGGGCCGCGATCGGGCTGTCGTTCGCGGGGGGCGGCGATTTTTGACCGGACGGAGGCCGTAACACGCCGGGGCGCGGCTTTTCGCCGTTGGTTGTGGCGATGAGGTTTGAGGCCGGCTGAAGCACCTGTTGGCGAGGGGGCGCGGCTTGGGAACGCGAGACGACGCGTGTCTGATGCCAGACGTGATGCGTGGGGAGAGGCGAGGGGCCGGGGCACGACCAACGGGGAGCGCTTTGCCAGAATTCGAACCGGTAGGGCCGATTGATCACCAGCACGGTCCCGTAGTTCCAATCGCAATGGTAGGAGAGCCAAAAGCCTGTGCGGTAGCCTGTGCCGAATCTCAGGATCGGACGGGGATGGTAGTGGCCGACCACATACGGGCGGTAGATGTAGATCGGATCGTAGATCGGAACGTAGATCACCTCGGGCTGGGCGGGCACGATCCGGATGACCTCCTTTTCCACGACGACCTTTTGCTGCGGCGTGTCGGCGAGGTTGCCCGCAGCGCGCGCGGTGGTGCGGAGGCGCTGCGTGGAGGTGAGGATGTCGGCGGGTTGGAGCGTGAAGACCTCCCCGAGCTGGCGGGTCCAGGCGAGGTTCTCGTCCATCCACTTCACCACTTCAGGATAGCGGGCGAGCGCTTTGACGCTGTCGTCCCAATCCTGGCTTTCGACCGCTTGCGGATCGCCTCCGGCCTTCAAATAACGCGCCGCCATGACCACGTCGGCGGGATAGGTCGAGGCGGGGAGGATGAGCGCGATCAGCGGATCGGGATAGAGCGCGATCGGCGAAAGCAGCTCGTCGAGCTGCGCCGGGGTGAGCGGAGCTTGTTCGCGGCGGGCGGCGTCTTCGCCGGTGACCGCGACTTCGGTCTCGGCGAGAAGATCGACACCGGGCGTGAAGCCTAGGGCGCAAAGCAACACTAACGAGCGATAGTTCATGGCGGACCTTTTGGATGAGGTGCTTCAAACTTAGACTCGCCGAGGCGGGGCATGTTCGGCGAGTCCGGCGGTGTCTCCGTAGGCTGTTAGTATTAAGCTGGTTCCGGTTAATATGGGCGCGTATTCCCGGCGCCGCATCTGGCCGGCCAAGGCCTAATCGCGCTCGAGAAAGGCGCGGACCAAGGCGTAGAGCTCGGGGCTTTCGAGCAGGAAGGAATCGTGGCCCAAGTCCGTGGACAACTCGGCGTAGGAGGCGTGTTTGCCCGCGCGTTGGAGGGCGAGGACGATCTCGCGGTTTTGCTCGGGCGGAAAGAGCCAGTCGCTGGTGAAGCCGACGACGAGGGTCTGGGCTTTCACGGGGGCGAAGGCTTTTTCGAGCGAGCCGCCGTAGGATGCGGCGAGGTCGAAGCCGTCGATGGCGCGCGTGATGTAGAGGTAGGTGTTGGCGTCGAAGCGATTGATGAAGCTCTGGCCTTGGTAGCGCAGATAACTTTGCACCTCGAAGCTGACGTCGAAGGCCGCGGTGTTTGAGGAGGGGGCACCGTCGTTGTTGCCGGCGAGCGCGGCCTCCTCGGCGAGGGCGGGGGCGGGAGCGGCGGGGAGGCGCGGCTTGACGGTGCGGCGGCCGAATTTCCGGTCCATCGACGCGTCGGAGAGATAGGTGATGTGGGCCATCATGCGGGCGATGGCGAGGCCGACACGGGGACCGCCGCCGCGCGGGTAGTCGCCCTCGTTCCACTCGGGGTCCTGCATGATGGCCTGGCGGCCGACCTCGTTGAAGGCGATGGCCTGGGCGCCCTCGCGGGCGGTGGTGGCCATGGCGAGGACCTTGTCGCAAAAATCTGGATACTCGATGCCCCACTGGAGCGCCTGCATGCCGCCCATGGAGCCGCCGAGGGCGCAGCGGAGGCGCTTGACGCCGAGGTGGTCGAGGAGACGGCGCTGGCTGCGCACCATGTCGCGGACGGTGACGGCGGGAAAGGCGAGGCCGTAGGGGCGGCCGGTGGCGGGATTTGTGGAAAGCGGACCGGTGGAGCCTTGGCAGCCACCGAGGACATTGGCGCAGACGACGAAGTGGTGGTTGGTGTCGACTGCTTTGCCGGGGCCGATGAGGTTGTTCCACCAGCCGGGTTTTTTGTCCGAGAGCGAGTGGATGCCGGCGCAGTGGTGGTCGCCGGAGAGGGCGTGGCAGACGAGGACGGCGTTGTCGCGCGCGGCGTTCAAGCGGCCGTAGGTCTCGTAGCGGAGGGTGAAGCCGGGCAGGACGCGGCCGTCGTCGCAAGGGAAGGGGTCGGCGGAGACGAAGTCGCGTGGTTCGACGATGCCGACCTCGCCGGGATCGGCGATGGCGGCGGACGGGAAATCGTCGTCGAGGGAGGCGTCGTTCATGAGGCGGTCGGGAATGGCCGCAAAAAGGCGCGAAAGGCGCAAAAAGATAAGGCGGAAATAAAAAGCCCGGCCGCGAAGGCGACCGGGCCGGAAACGAAGGGCGGGGTGGCTAGGCCGGCTCAGAGTTCGCTGCCGAAGTCCGGGAAGAGGTTTCGGTTCTGGAATTTCACCTCGCCCATCTTGATGGCGAAGGGGGCGACGCCGCCCGTGCCGGAGACGCCTTCTTTCGTGATGATGATATGGGACCAGCTGCCATGTCCCGACGTCTTGATGTTTGACGGAACGACGGCCGCAAGCGGGCCGGGAGTGCTGCGGATCGAGTAAGTCATGTAGCCGGTCCCGCCAACCGTCCAAAGGTCGCCAGCAGTATTGTAGTCCTCGCCGTCGATCGCGTCGGCGCGCTCCGAGGCTTTGATGGCACCGAGCGGGTCGTTTGCGTAGAAGGAGCTGAACTCAAGACGGAAGTGCGTCGTGTAGTTGCCGACCGCTTTTACCACGCGTCCGTTGGACAGCGTTTCCGTGGCGACGCCCGCGGACTGGATGGGTTCCAAGCGCAGGCCGGTGTCGAAGCTGCGGCTCAGCCCGGTGGCTGTGCGCTCGATGCGTGTGAGGAAAACCGAATACGGCGTGCTGGCGACGCCCGATACGGTGGTTTGGGCGTCTCGGATCGCAGTGAGCTCCCATTTGCCCTCGGCGTGGAATTTAAGGTAGGCGACTCGTCCTTCGAGGGTTGAAAGCCGCTCGGAGTAGGGTGCCTCCAAGTCGAGGAGCTCGTTGCGTTGGTCCTCAAGTTGGTCCTCGAGCTCGTCTCGTTCCGCAATAAGCGAGGCCCGGGTGTCCGGATCGATCGTTTGCTGGAGGGTCGACGTGAGAACGGAGATGGCGCGTTCCGTGGCGGCGATGAGTTCACTGATCGGTTTGATCGCGTTGGCCCTTTCGAGGTAGACGCTCTTATAATCTTCGGCGGCTTTCTCCATTACCACTCGCACGAGCTGCTTGGTAAAGAATGCCTGATCCCCGTTGCCGAGGGTGTAGATAATGGGGGCGCCGATGTCGGTCGTGATACGGTCGATGGGACGAACTTTGTCCGGGTCGATCACGCCGGGCGCGCCGGGGACGACCGGGGTCAGGCTCGTGGCGGTGCTGCCAACTCCGGTGACGGTGAAGCCGGCAAGGAAAGAGAGCGAGGCGGTCTCGAGATAGGGCGTTTGGGCGCGGGAGATGGCTGCGGAGGCGAGCAGGGCGACGGAAAGGGAGGAGAGGCGAAAAATAGATTTCATGGCACGCGAGTAGTGGGTGTGCGGGGCGGGGTGGCGGTGCTCAAAGGTCGGATCCGTCGTCTCGGAAATAGTTTACTCCGGGATAGTTTGAGGCGGGCACGAGTTTTGCGGGGCCCACGCTGACGTTGATCGTCATGAGGCCTTGGGCGGTATCGGTGGCGAAGCTGCCACGCGTGGTGGCGCGGAGTGAACTGATCGCGCAGAAAAAGACCGCGAAGCCGTCCGATTCGGTTTTGGTGCGATAGGCGATGGTGGCGAAGCCGTCGGTCGTGCCCTGAGTGATCGCAAGACCTGGCAGGGCGGGTGTGTAATCGTAGTTCACGTGGCTGGTGACGGTGCCGGCGGAATCCAAGACATATTGTCCGAGGTGCCGCTCACGGTATTTTTCCACCGCACCGAAGGCGCGGGCGGAGAACTTGCCCGAAGGCGCATCGACGGACGGGACGCGGATGCGCTGGTTGCCGTTGACCGCGTATAAATAGAAGGCGCCGTCGACGAGCATGAGATCGGCGGGCGCGGCGCGCACGGCGACCAAGGTCCAGCCGTCGGCGGGCGTGGCGGGGATGATGCCGGCGGAGCGGAGCTCGTTGATCACATCCGCTTGCGCGAGCCGGGAAACGGTTGAGGTCGTTTTACGCTCCGTGGCGGTGGTCGTGACGTTGTTGGTGGTGAGCGTCACCTGGAAGGTGACAGGCGCCTCGGTGAGAAGCTCGATAAACTGGGCGGCGGCGGGGCGGGCGGAAAGCAGGACCGCGCCCAAAGCCAAGAGAAGCGGACGAAGACGGCGTGTATGCATGGTAGATTATTTCGAGAGACCGATAGGTAACGTTTCCTAGGTAGGCGGCCGAGGAAATCGGAGCCAGTTAAATGCGTGTGAGGAATCCGTGAAGCTCGCCTGCGCCGCATCTCCGAGGGCGGACTAAAATCTTGAGCCGCTCCCGGCGTTGCCGAGGAGTGCGATGTCCGTCAAAGCGTTCCGGCAGCATGACCGCCCTTTTACCCCACGTGTTCGAGGCCGCGCGCCGCGTCTTTTGCCGGTTGTCGATCGGCGAGGTGGCGGATGGAAAGATGCGCAAATCGTGAGCGCGCTTGGCAAAATTCTGGAATCCGCGGCATGGACCGGGCGCCCGGTTTCGGCTGAGCTGCTCCCGCTCGTCTACGACGAACTCAAGGCACTTGCGGCGAAGCGGATCGCGGGCGAAGCGCCGGGGCAGACTTTGCAGGCCACGGCCTTGGTGCACGAGGCGTGGCTGAAACTGAACAAAGACGAGGCGCGCAACTGGAGCGACCGGTCGCATTTTTTCCGGGCCGCCGCGCTCGCGATGCGACGCATCCTCGTGGGGCGGGCGCGGGCCAAGGCGCGTGTGAAGAGGAACGGCGGCCTCAAGCCGCTTAGCCTGTCCGAGGTCGAGGTGGCCGACGAAACGCAGGGGGCGCGCATTTTGCAGGTAGACGAGATGCTGGAGCGGCTGGAGGTGGAGGATCCCGACAGCGCGCGCGTGGTGACGCTCAAATTTTTCGGTGGACTGACCAACGCCGAGATCGCCGCGATGGACGGAGTGACCGAGCGCACCGTGGAAAGGAAGTGGGCTTACGCGAAGGGCCGTCTTTATCAGATGATCCGCGAAGAGCCTGGCTGAACCCACCAAGGCCCGACGAATGGCGCCGCCTCTCGAAAAGGTTATTTTCCTCGCCGCCTCAGCTTTGGATGACGAGGCCGAGCGCCGACTGCTGCTTGATCGCGCCTGCGGCGGCGACGCCGCGCTGCGCGCGCGGGTGGACGCGCTTTTCGCGATCCAGGCGGAGGCGACGGATTATTTCGAAACGAACGGCAGGGGCGCGAGCGTGGCTCCGCAAGTTTCCGAGCCGGCGGCGGGCGGCGAACAAGCGGGCGCGAGCATCGGGCCTTATCGCCTGATCCGGCGTGTCGGCGACGGCGGCTGCGGCGTGGTCTACCTCGCGGAGCAAGACGAGCCGGTGCGGCGGCAGGTGGCTTTGAAGGTCATCCGGCTCGGCATGGATACCGAGGAGGTGATCTCGCGCTTCGAGTCCGAGCGGCGGGCGCTCGCGATGATGGAGCATCCCAACATAGCGCGGGTGCTCGACGCGGGATCGACGGCGTCGGGGCGCCCGTTCTTCGTGATGGAATTCGTCGACGGGGAGAAAATCACCGATTTTTGCGACTCGCGCCGTCTCGGGATTCGACCGCGGCTGGAGTTGCTGGAGCAGGTCTGTCTCGCGATCCAACACGCGCACCAAAAGGGCGTGACCCATCGCGACATCAAGCCCTCGAACGTCCTCGTGCGCATGCACGATGGAGCGCCCGTGGCCAAGGTGATCGACTTCGGGATCGCGAAGGCGACCACCGCGAACGCGGCCGAGCGGCCTGCGCTGACTCGGGCGGACCAGGTCGTGGGAACCCCCGCCTATCTGAGCCCGGAGATGGCGGCGGGCGGCGCGGACGTCGACACGCGGAGCGATGTTCACGGCCTCGGCGTGCTCCTCCACGAGCTCCTGTGCGGCGTGACGCCGTTCGCGGGCCGATTCGCCGGCGGGCGGAAAAACCTCGATGAGCTGCGGCGCGTTTTGCGCGAAGAGGATCCACCCTCGCCTTCGTCGTGCCTGGCGGCGCTTCCGGCCGCCGAGCGGGCGGAGATCGCGGCGCGCCGCGGGCTGGAACCTGCCAAACTCGCCGCGGAGCTGCGCGGCGACCTGGATCGCATCGTGCTCAAGGCGACCGAGCGCGATCGTGAACGGCGCCACGAGTCGGCCTACGGGCTGGCCGCCGATCTGCGGCGTTATCTGGCGCACGAGCCGGTGAGCGCGCGGCCGCCTGATGTCTGGTATCGTTGCGCAAAGTTTATCCGGCGGAATCGCGTCACCGTGGTCTCGGGCGCGACCGTCGCGTGCGCGCTGATCGCGGGCATGGGCGTTTCGACGCGGATGTTTTTGCGCGAGAGGCACGCGCGCGCCGAGCAGGAGCGTTTGCGCGCGGTGGCCGAGAGCGCGCGAGCCAACGAGGCGGCGCTGCGCGAGCAAGCCGAGTGGCGCGAGAGGATCGCCCAGGCCGCGGTGCGTCTCAGCCACGGCGATTTCGAGGGGGCGGACGATCTTCTGGCGCGGGTGCCCTTCGACCAGGCGCCCCGTTCGTTGGAGGCGGCGCAGACCTACTCGAAGGTCGGCGAGTGGCACGTGCTCGCCGGGCGTTGGCGCGAGGCCGCGGATCGATTCGCCACTTTCGCCTTGGTGTTGCCGCAGGTGGATCCGAGCGATTCGGACACGATATCGATCACGTTCCTGCCGGCGGCGGCGATGCTCGGCCTTGCGGAGGACGAGGCGCGTTACACGATCATTCGGGAAATGGCGGTGGAGCGTTTCGTCGGCACCTCGCGTCCGGTGGTGGCGGAGCAGTTGCTAAAAGCCTGCCTGCTCAGACCGGCGCCGGCGGAGCTCTTGAAGAAACTCGCTCCCTTGGCCGAGCGGCTAGAGGCCGCCGTGCGGGACGGGCACGCGGAGCTGGTCAACAACGCCAGTCGCGTCGCGTGGAGCGGCTTCGCGCTTTCCTTGTTTCATTATCGCCAGGGGGCGCACGCGAAAGCCGAGGCCTGGCTGCGATCCTGTTTCGAGCAAACGGGGATCAACCCCTCGCGCGATGCGGCGGCGCGTTGCCTCCTCGCCCTGATCGAGGCGCGGCTGGGACGCGATGCGGAGGCGGTCGCCGAGCTCGGACGCGCCCGGGAAGCGATCGATGCGCGTTTTGCGGAGGGGCTGAAGCTGGGGAACGTGAACTCGTTCTGGTTCGATTGGATCAACGCGCGCGTGCTTCTTCGCGAAGCGTCCGAGGGCGCGGAGACGAGGTCGTCGGCGGCGACCGCGGGAAAAAATGAATTTCGTCTGTCGGGGTTCGTGCAAAAAGCGCCCTTTTAGGAACGGAGCCACGGGTGATTTGCCCTGCGGCTTTCCTCATTCACCATGTTCAAGCCCCTTCTGTTCTCCTCCTTTGGTCTTTGGAGCGCCTCCGCGGCGCTGGCCGTCTCGGCTCCGGTCTTGCTCGATATCGGCGTGACGGGCGACCCCGTGGCGACGGCGACCGATTTCGCCACCGCCGGCGTGCCGAGGCTCTCCGGCGAGGAAAGCGTCGGCAACCTTGAGCTGGCCTCCGGCGAGGAGACGGGCACCGAGTTTGTGTTCACGAGCGGACAGACGCTGACGCTCAGCGCGCGCGCGAAGGGCGCGTGGACCCTTCCCAAGCAGAAGAACGAGTTGCTGGCGGACTACCTGTATCTCGAGAACACGGCCGGCGTCGGCGGACCTCTCCGCGTGACGGTGGGGAAGCTCGGGCTCGAGGCGGGAACGGATTACGTGCTGTATGTTTTCGCCAACACCGACGCCGCGGATCAGCTCAGCGCCTTCGCGCCGGTGGACAATTCCGGCATTCGCTATCGTTCGCTCGAGGCGTCGAGAGGGCACCTGATCGTGGAGTTTTCGACCTCCGCTTCCTACGCCGGCGAGCCGGTCGAGTTCAGTTGGGCGCGGGCGGCGGGTTCGCCGAATTTCGCCGGGCTCTGCGGGCTCGCGGTCATCCCCTCTTTCGCGGGCAAAGGCGTGGCCTTGCGCTGGAAATCCAGCACCGCCGGCAAGCCGTGGACGGACATGCTCGAGGTGCCGCTCGATGCCAAGGTGCCTACGCCCGACGCCTTGGCGCAGCGCGTGGTCGTGAGCTCCACGAGTCTCAAGCAAACCATCGACGGCTGGGGCGCCTGTTTCAACGAGCGTGGTTGGAAAGCGATGGAGGTTCTCGCGCCGGCCGCGCGCGACGCCCTGATGCGCGAGCTCTTTCATCCGACCGAGGGTTTGCGCCTCGGGCTCTGCCGCACGCCGATCGGCGCGAGCGACTACGCGGTCGATCTCTATTCGCTCAACGAAAACGCGGGCGACTACGCGATGGCGCGTTTCAGCATCGAGCGCGATCATCAGCGGCTCATCCCCTACATCAAGGCCGCGCAGGCGTATCGCCCGGACCTGAGACTCTGGGGCTCACCTTGGTCGCCGCCCTCGTGGATGAAGAACAACCACAAGCTTTCCGGGCGCGATGGCTCGAACAACACGATCAAGGACGACAAGCGAACCTTCGACGCGCTCGCGCTCTACTTCGCGCGTTACATCGAGGCCTACGCCGCCGAGGGTATCCCCGTCTCGATGGTGATGCCGCAAAACGAGCCGAACATGGACACCAACTACACGTCCTGCGTGTGGACCGGGAAGCAGCTCGCCAAGTTCATCGGTTATCACCTCGGCCCGACCTTCGCCGCGCGCGGGTTGGCGACGGACATCTATCTCGGCACGCTTAACGACGACGACAAACGAGGTGGCTACGCCTACTGGGTGGAGCCCTCGATGCAGGATCCGCAGGTGGTGAAGTATCTCGACGGCGTCGGTGGCCAGTGGGCGGCCGCGCCGGTGATCGCGGAAACGCAGCTCCTGCATCCGGATTTGCCGCTCCTGCAGACGGAGGCGGAGTGTGGCAACAAGGAGAACGACTGGAAGTTCGCGGAATACCAGTGGGGACTCGCGATGAAGTGGTTCGCGGCCGGCGTGCGGGCGAACATCGTGTGGAATCTCGTGCTCGACGAGACCGGCCTGAGCACCGGCGGCTGGGCGCAGTGTTCGCCGGTGGTGGTGGATTCGAAGACCGCGCAGGTGACCTTCACGCCCTACTTTTATCTCTATAAGCACTTCAGCCACTTCATCGAGCCGGGCGCACGGCTGGCCGGCTCGTCAGGGACCTGGGGAGATCGGCTCGCCTTCGTCAACCCGGACGGCGGCGTGACGATCGTGGTCGTCAATCGCTCGGACAAGGACCAGCCGGTCACCTTGCAAATCGACGCCCGCCGTAGCGCGCCGGTGACGATCCCGGCGAAGTCGTTCAACACCTTCACGCTGCCGGCGGACAAGGAGTAGCCCCAAGGGGTGCCAACACGTTTGTTTTAGGTGGATGGGCGCGTCCCTGCGCCCATTGCGTTCGTTACGAACGACGGCGCGGGACGCGCCCGTCCACCTCGGACCGGCGCACGAAAAAGCCCGGCGCGCAGGAGCGCGGCCGGGCCGGAATAAATCAGGGCGAAGGGTCGGATATTACCAGCCGACGGAGCTGCGCTGGCCCTGCTTGGTGATCTGTTGCTCGTCTTCCCAGACGGCGAGACCGTCCTTGGTCGTGGTGAGGCTGAGCTGGAAGCTGTAGGTCACCTGCTTGGTGCTGCCGCTCTGCACGCGGTCCTCGAGCAGCTTGCCGGAGAGCGTGTAGTAGGGGAGCGTGGTCTTTTGCTTCTCGCCGGCCATGAAGGTCTGCATGGCGCCGACGTCGGCGGCCATCGCGTCCTCGACCTTGCCGTCCGGGCCCATCGTGGTGGTGGTGACGACCTTGCCGGTCTGGTTGAGGGCGACGCGGATTTTCTTGGTGAGGTTGTCGATGTCGACCTGCTGGCCGGTGTTGTTGCGGATGCGCGAGACGGCCATGACGGCGGGCTGCTGGGGCGCGCGCTCGAGCACGCCGGAGGCGAGGAGCGAGGCGACGAGTTTGTCGGCGGCGTTGTTCCAATCCTGGATGTTGATGCGGTCGAGCGAGACGACGGTGTTCGGGCCTTGGGAGTCGACGTATTTGGCGTCGTTCTTGGTGGCGCAGCCGGTGAAGAGGAGCGCCGCGGCGGCGGCGGTGGTGGCGAGGGCGAGTTTCATGAGAAAAGGGAATTGAAGTCGAAGGGGCGAGCGGGAGCGGGAAGGCGAGGCGGGACGCCTCGCCGGGCTTCACGGGCGGGACGCCCGTGCCACGGGATTCTTAATTTTCGCGGAGTTTCAGGCGGAAATCGACTGCGGCGGGCGAGCTGGCCGTGGCGGCGACGGCGCGTTGTTCGCGGCCTTCGAGCTGGATCTGCTTCCAGCCGCCGGTGGGGCTGGAGAGCTCCATGCCGTCCTGGCCGATCCAGTCGAATTTGTAGGTGAAGGCCTGGCGCTTGGAGCTGCGGTTTTCGAGGGTGACCTGGACCTTCAGCAGGTTGCCGGAGACCTTGTTGTCGTTGACCGAGACGATGCCGACTTTGCGACCGAGCGTGGAGTCGGTGATGACGCGCTGGTCGTTCACGTAGTTCGGCGTGGCCTGGGGCTGGGCGCGCGAGACGGTGTTGACGCTATGGGCGCAGCCGACGGCGAGAAGCGCGGAGGCGAGGGCGACGGAGGCGAGGAGGAGTTTCATGCGGGAAAACGGGCGGTGGCGGAGGGATTATTTCTTAAGGACAAAGCGGCTGACAAGGAGCGGGGAATAGGCCCCCGGGCTTTTCACGTAGACGACCTGGACGGCGGCGGGTTCCAGCGTGACGTTGAGGGCGGAAGCGCCGGCGGCGACGGTGAGCTGGCGGTCCTCGGGGGTGGCGAGGCGGGCGTAGTGGAACTCCTTGGGCAGGCTGCGCCAGGTGCGGGTGTCGGCGATGTTGATGGCCATCTGCGTGACCGCGGTGGCGATGCGGAAGAGAAGCGCGCCGGTGGGGCCGGCTTGGTCTTCCATCTGTTTTTGGAGAACGGCGTCGATGGTGGCCTTGGTGGCGGTGGCGATGATGGTCTTGGTGAGGATGCTGGGCCACTCGTTTTTGAAATCCTGGGCGACGACGGAGTCCATCGAGGCGACGAGGGCGGTGGGGTAGGCCCGGCCTTGGCTGGTGGTGACCTGGAGCGAGGGGGCGTAGCCGTAGACGGTGGAGAGCTCGGGGAGCGCCATGCCGACGTAGGAGATGTTGTTGGTGAAGACGAAGAGCGGCAGGTCGATGCGCACCTGATCGCGGTAGGGCGCGGAGCCGGTCTCGAAGATGACGTAGGTGATGCCGGCGGGGGGCGGGGAGGCCGGTGTGGAGGCGGATTGGAGATCGGGCTCGACGGCGACGTAGTCTTCGCGGGCGTAGGAATTTTGCGGGGCAAAGTTCACGACGCGTTCCCAACTCTTGCGGGCGCGTTCGAGGTCCGAGGCGTCCGTGCCCTGGTGCGTGAAGACGAGGGCGTCGAGGAAGGTGGTGAAGGGGTTGACGTAGTCGCCGTAGGGGAGGATGGCGGCGTTGAATTTGCTCTCGATGCCGGAGATGCCGGCGGCGGTGCGCGGGTCGGAGGTGGCGCGGTCGACGTCGTAGCTGGAGCCTTGGCGGCCTTGCTCGTCCTGGACGCCGCCCGAACGGGCCTCGGCGGCGAGTTTTTGCGCTTCCTCGATGCGCTCGGCGTTGGCTTGGACGGCATCTCGCTGGCGCTGGAGGGCGCGGTTGAGCTCGACGCGGGCGGCGTCGGGATCGGCGAGCTGAAGGTAGTTGAGCGCCTGATACGTGTGCAGCATCACCTTGTCGTAGGCGCGGCCGCGGTAGGGCAGGTTGGCCTGGTTGGTGAAGAGCGCGGCGGTCTCGGAGCTGGCGGAGACCTTGGCGGCGGCCTCGTAGTCGTCGATGCGGCGGGCGGCGTCGTCGAAGGCCGCGATCGAGCGCGTGAGCCAGGAGATTCGAGGGGCGATCTGCTCGGGCGTCGCGGCGTTGAGGGCGGTGTTGGTCTGGGTCTGGTTGACGGCGGCGGGAGCCGGGGCGGGCGCGGCGTCGCCGGGGGCGGCGGGGAGGTTGGCGAGGGCGGCGGCGCGGAGGCTGGCGCCCTGCTCGTGGCGGTAGAGAATGGCGTCGTTGTTGGACGCGTTTTTCTCGGCGTCCGTGTCGGCCTGGGCGACGG
>CBIHRE010000022.1:0-18579 GCA_966212385.1 uncultured Akkermansia sp.
CTCGTCCAAAAAATCGAGATCCACGCCCTTGGTTTCGTGCTGCGCAAACTGCAGCTAAACCGCCATCGGGAGGCCGAGGTCGCTCCGCATAACCACCCCTATCATCAGCTTATTCTCTACCTCTCGGGCGAGGGGGTTCAGATCATCCGCGAGCGCCGCATCGAGGCCCGGGCGGGCGATCTTTTTATCCTGCCCCCCGGCGTCGATCACGGTTTCGCCATGTCGGGCACGAGCAGACCGCTCTGCCTCGCCCTCGATTACGAGCGGCGCGGCGGCACGCGGGTCCTCCACCGCCACCTCCCCCAGCAGGCGCTCAACGAACTGCACGCGCTGCTCGCCCGCGTTCCCACCAAGGGCAGCCTCACGCTCTCCGACTACCCCGCCGTTCTTTCGGTGATCGCCCGGCTTCTCGAGCCCCCGCGCGCCGAGGACGCTCCGCCTCTCACCGAGCCGTCCCCGCTCGTGGTTCGTGTCCGCGAAAGTCTTCGCTCCGAAAAGCCGCTCGCCGACATCGCCCGCGAAACCGGTTACGTCCGCGACGCGCTCACCCGACGCCTAAAACGCGAGCACGGCCTCGGTCTTCGGGGCCTGCGCGACCAAGAGCGTCTGCAAGCCGCCCAAGCCGCCCTCCGCGAGTTGCCCAACATCGGCGCCGCCGCCGCCAAAGCCGGCTTCGACGACCCCAACTACTTCGCCCGCTGGTTCCGCAAACAAACCGGCCTCACCCCCAGCGCCTGGCGCCAGAAGTGAGGCCGTGATTCCGGGCTGAACGGTGGCGCGCGTTGACCTCAACGCGCGGGTTCGACGGCGGGCGCTCAGCTCAACCGAGCTTCTTCGGCTCGACCTGCGTCCACTGCGGCTCCGCACCGGGAGGCAGCGGAGGAATGTCGCCCGTTCCGGCCACGGGCAAGGTGCCCGCAAGCTCCTGGCGCCAATGGGCGACGTCGCCGCCCGGGCAATACACATAGATCATGTGCATCGGCTCCTCGCCGGTGTTCGTCAGCTGGTGAAACTTGCCCGGAGGCATATAGACCGCTTGGCCGGCCTTGATCGGCGAGCACTCGTTGTCGACGCAGATCTGCCCTTCGCCCTGGACGATGAAGTAGACCTCCTCCTGCTCCTGGTTGTGCCAAGGCACCTGCCCGCCCTTGGGCGCGAGAATGGAGTAACCCATCGAGAACCCTTTGGCCTGAATGGGCTGCGTGGCCTGGCCAACGAGGCCGCGGCCCCAGCGTTGCGCGGGGAAGGTCCCGCCCGGGAGTTTTGCGAGATCGGCGATAATCATGACGCCTCTCCCCTAGCCCGGCGTTCCGGTCCACCGCCATACCATTCCCCGGTCTCCCACGCCACCGAGCGGTTCCGTCCTAGCCGGCCGCTCCACCTCAAAAGGGAAATCCGATCGAAAAATGCAGCGTCCCGCTCGGATCCAGCGGCCGCCGATTCAGGTTCCAGCCATACTCGAGACGAATCGGCCCGATCGGAGACTGGTAACGCAGCCCCAGCCCCGCCGAGCTCAAGACTTCCCGCCCCGGCCAATCGTCCTCCTGAACGGAGGCGCCCGACGTGTCCGAGAACACCACCGCCGTCCACCGCCCGGTGATGATCTGCTCGAGCTCCAAATTCACGAGCCACACGCTCCGGGCTCCCACGAAGCGTCCGCTCGCGTCCCGCGGGGACGCCTCGCCTTCCATGTAACCCCGGATCGAGCTCTCCCCGCCCGGAAAAAACAGCTTGTTCACCGGCACCTCCTCTCCGCCGTCCGCCAAAAACCCATGCGACACGCCCAGGTGCGCCCACCGATCGTCGCTCCAGAGCGGCCGGTGCCAAGACCACGCCAACTCCACCCGTTCGTAGCGCACCTCGCCGCCCAGTTCCGGCAAGGCCGTCTCCGTGCGCAGGGTCCAGCGTTGCCCGCTGCGCGGCCGGATCGGGTTGTCCCGACGATCCCGCGTCACCCCGAGGTTCAGAGCCGTCACCGAGGTCTCCGTCGCCTCGTCGCCGGTCACGCCCAGCTCCACGTCGTCCGCGCGCAACACCTCGTAGCTCAGTCCCGCCGTTCCGCGCGCCTCGATCCACGGCAGGTCCCTCGAAGCCTCCACTCCGCCGCCATACTCCAGACGCGTGAACGAAGGTTCCTCGCGCCTTAGCCCGAAAAGCCGCGCCGAGCCCTCCACCGTGTCGTCAAACAAGGTCGGCACCGTGTAACGATATTCCCCGCGCGAAGCTTTCATCGATTGCCCCAGCTCCACTCGGTCTCGGTGCGCCAGACCCCACAGGTTCGCCCGGCTCAACTCCACGCCGCCGCGCACTTGCTCGTAACTTCCATACCCGAGGCTCCACGCCGCCTGCCAGGGCGCCTCCTCCTTCACACGAAAGATCACGTCGCGCACCCCCGCATGTTCCGTATCGGCGCCCTCCGCCTCGATCCGCTGGAAAATGCCCAGCCTCGCCAGTCGCAGCCGGGCCGCGTCGATCGCCTGCGGGTCGAACGGGGCGCCGGATTTCAAACGCACTCGCGTATCAATCAGCTCCGGCCTTGTCCGCACCGCGCCCTCCGTCCGGACTTCGCCGATTTTCCACGCCTCTCCCGGCTCCACCCGGGCCAGCGCGACCACCGCCCGCTCGCCGTCCCGGGCTTCCCCGCCAGGTTCCGCCACCCACGCCACACGGGCGTCGGCGTATCCTTTTGCATAATACAGGCTCCTCATCGAATGCGCCTGGTCCTGCGCCAGGGCCCGCGACCAAGGTTCTCCCACAAGGTTCTTCGGCGCCCATTGCAGGGGAACCGTGACGCCCTTCGCGTCCGCGCGCCAATCGATCACCCGCCAGAGCGGCCCCTCCTCCACGCGCACGGTCAAGCGCACCTTGCCGCTCTCCCGGTCGATGGCCGTGTCGATCACGTCCACCCTCGCCTCGGCATGACCACGCGCGCGCAGCACCTCGCGCAACTGCTCCGCCGCGCGCCTGGCCCGCGCCGTCGACCAGGCCCGCGCCGCGTCGGGCGTGAAAAGCCCCGCCCGCGGCCGGAAACACGATTCCGCTTCCTCCACGTCGATGGCGGAAAGCCCCTCGAAGCGCACCGAATCCACCACCGCACGCCGCCCCGGCAAGGCCTCGAGCCGCACTCGTCTCGCCACCAAGGGACGCGGCAGGGGCCGGCTCAGTTGCGCGTCCAGCTCGGCGCTCCGCGCGTCTCCCTCGTTGTCCATCCAGTTCACCAGGATCTTCGCCTCGAAGAAGCCCGCCTCCACCAGTTCCGAATTCAGCACCAGCGCGGCGTCCTCGATGAACGACGCGTCCACCGCCTCCTTCTTCGCACCGTCGCCCAGGAGCAGATCCAGGGCCTGCCGCATCTCGCGGTTCTTCAGAAGACCGAAACCCGATACCTCGATCTCCGCCGGTTTCGCGCCAAGTCGCGCCGCGCAAAGCGCCAGCAGAAGCGCCGCCGCCATTCCCTTTGTCACCGCGATTCTTCGCCTAGCGCGCATCGTCGTCCGCTTTCTCTTTCGGCTCTTCGGTTTCCGGCTCGACCCCGGGGCCGAAACGACGCTTCACCCCGACGTTGTAGGCGTCGAATTCGTCATACTCGCCGGTCAGGGCCCACCAATCGTTCAACTTGAACTCGAACCCGTAGGTCTCGCGCCCCGCCCGCGAAACCTTTTCCCCCGAGCTCACGGTGAGGCGCTCATCGTCCGAGCCGCCAAGCCCGAGCGCACGCAACAAATCCCGCCCGACATAGGCGCCCACCGCCGCCAGACGTTGCGTGCCCGAGGCCGCGCCCACGCTTTGCGACGGAGCCGTGCCCGCGGTCACCATCAACAACAGCGTCTCCGCATCCAGCGGCGGACTCGACGTGAGCTGCAACTGCGGCGCATCCGAAGTCCCGTCCAGCTCCAGTCTCAGATCATAGCCCAGCCGTCGCCCCGTCGCGCGAAAATCCAAGACCGGCGTGTAGGGATCGCTTTCCTTCAAACGCACCGCGCCCTCGCGCACCGCGAAGCTCGCGAAAGGAAAGAGGACGTTCCCGCGCTCCACCCGAAACTCTCCGACGGCGCGCGGTTCGCGCAAAGTCCCCGAAAGATCGAAGCGCGCCGATCCCACGCCCTCGAAAACCGGCGTGCGCAGGCGCAGGAACTCCCGCCCTTCGATACGCAAAGCCAGCTCCCAATCCGCCAAGGGCGGAGTCTCCACCGAGAAGTAAGGCGGTCGCGCCCGGACCGTCGCCGCACCCCGCCCGCCGCCCGGGGCGACAAAGGCCCGGATGTCCGCCAGAAAAAGGCTTTCGCGCATCCGCACCTCGCCTCCGAGTTTTGTGCGCCCGTCGTCCGCCGTCTTCACCGTGAGGTCCAGATCGCCGCGCAAAAGCAGCCCCGGCTTCCGCAGGAGCGGAAAACGCTCCGCCTTCACGGTCAGATCGAGCGCCGGCGGCTTTCCCGGCACGCGACGCGCGCCACCTTGCACGGTGAGCTCCTGCCCGCCCGCCGTCGCCCGCATCGTTTCGATGCGCACATCCGTCCCGCTGAGCAAAAGCCCCACCTCGACGTCCTGCAGAACGCCAAAACCTCCGAGCGGCCTCGTCGCGGCGTTTCGCAGTTCGAGGCTTCCGTCCAGCCTTGCTCTCGGGCTCAGCCGCAAATCCGCCTTCAGCACCCCCTGCGGTGCGAGCAGCGTCGGCAAATAGCGCGCGATCGCCGCGACCTCCGCCCCCGGCACGCTCACTTTCACCTCCGCATGTTCGCTCAGCCAAGCGACCGGACGCGCTTGCATCCGCCGCCAGTCGCCTTCGCCCACGGCTAGGCGCCCCTCCACCGACACCATCTGCCCATCCACTTTGGCATCAAGCCGCTTCAGCACGATCTCTTCGCGGGTCAGCGCCGCTTCCGCGCGGATCGCCTTCAGCTCCAGTCCGTCCTCGGGTAGCCCCTCGCCTCGCAGGCGCAAACTCTCCGCGCCGAGCGCCAGCGTCGCCCTCGGCGCCTTCGCCTCGCCCTCCACCCGAAGACTCACCTCGGGGCCTGCGAGCTCGATATTGGCCAGCTTCGCCAACTCATCCCACCAGGTCGCGCCCGGACGCGACTCGAGTCGCAAATCCCATGCCGCCCGCGGCACGACTTCGACGCGGCCCTCGTCCCCGCCGCGCACACGCAGCGGCGCGAGTCCCGCTCCGCTCATCAAAACCACGTCTCCGCGCCCTCCCTCCAAACGCTCAAGCGCGGCGCCGCCTTCGCCAAACTTCCCCGCCGCGCGCGCCCAAAGCTCTCCCGAAGGAGTGCGCCAGGACAGGTCGAGTTCTCCGTCGCCTTCCACGATGCCCTCCGAGCCGAGCCGTCCCCGTCCGCTCAGGCGACGCAAGCGAAGCGACGGCAACTCTCCCGCCACGCGCCAATCTTGCAGCCACTCGGAGCCCAGTTCCTCGACCTGAATCGAAGCTGCCGCGCCATCGCCCTCCGACCAGCTCAGATCGAGCCTCGCCGCATTCGCTTCCGACAAGCCAAGCTCCACACGCCGAGCCCCCGGTATTGACTCCACACGCCAAGGCTTGGACGCGCCGAGTGTGGCGCCATCCGCCCGTCTCCACGCCAGATCGCTCACCAGCAGCGTCACCGGCGTCCACTCGCCCGTCGCCTGAATGCTCGCCGCGCCACGCTTCATGTCCAGTCGCCCGCTCAAGCGTTCGCCGACGCGCCCCGCCACTCGCGCATCCACCGTATCCGCCCCCCACCCCGCGGCCGCCAACCGCGCCGCCTTCAGCGTCCCCTCCACCTCGAGCTTCGGCCAAAGGCCCTCGGCACGAAGATCTCCCTCGACGTGCCCGACACCGGCTCCCTCGGGCAACAAAGGGCCGAGCACCGCTCCGTCCGCCTCCGCTCGAAGCACGAGGCCCTCCAGCAAGCGGGTCGCATGGTGAACGCGCCCCCGCGCTTCCACCCGCACGCCCTGCCCCGCCGTCAACATCGCCTCGGTCACCGTGCTCGTCTCCATGTCCGATTCGCCCCGCATGACCAAGGCACCGTCCGCCAGGTGCCGCCACCCCAAGCCCGAGCCGCGCGCCTCCCAACGCACGCGAGCGCCGCCCTCGCCGCCCCGCACCCAGCGCGCCGTTCCTTCGGCGCGGCCGCGCACCTCGCCTCCGCTCAGCGCCACCAAGTCCGCCTCCCACGCAAAGCGGGGCTCCCCGTCCGCGCTCCAGCCGGTCGCTCGCTTCCATCCCACCCGAGCACTCAGCCGCGCCCGGGCCTGCGGCGCGACCAATTCCAGACGGTCCACACGCACGCCCTCGGCATCGCCTCCGCCCGCCAATTTAAGGCGCAAAGGCGGGAGCGTCTCCCGTTTTGACCTGGCCACCGCGTCGACTGTGACCGCGAAGCTCGCGCCCTCGCCGCGTAGCACAAAATCCCCGGTGAGGTCCTCGTAGGCCTCCGCCCCAAAACCCAAACGCTGCGCCGGCACGCGCCAGTCCGATCCCCGCAGGCTCCACTTCGCCGGGATCCATTCCCCTTTTTTGAAACTCGCCTCGCCCCGCGCCTTGTTGCCCGCCCAGGAGAATTCCGCCCGCCCCCGATCCGCCCACAGCTCGAAATAGTAGCCCACCCCGCCTTCGACCCAGGATCCCCACAGCGCGCCCAGTTCCAGATCCGACTCCGCCCGCACGGTCTGGCCTCGCGCCCGCAAGGTCGTGTTCACCACGGCGCCTTTCAGCCAAAAATCATCCACCGCGATCTCCTCGCCCGCCACACGCAGCACTCCGTTCCGCAAACGAACCTCGCCCACTCGTCGCTTCAGCTCGCGGCTCAGCTCGCTCAGGGCCGGAGCAACCTGTTCCCATGCAGCACCCGTGCTCGTCTTTTTCGCGGCCACCCCCACATGCGCGTTTTCATCGAACTCCGCGATCCAGCCATCGCCTTCCGCCTCCAGTTTCTCGCCGCGCAACAAGCGCGAAGGAGCGTTCACCCGCAGATTCGCCACATGCAACTTCACCGTCGGCCCCGCCCATTCGAGCTCGGCCCAGCCCACCGAGCGGCCCCACTCCGTGCTTCGCCGCGAGTGGATGACTCCACCCAGCCAAAGCTCGGCCGCAGCCGGCGCCCACCAGTCGATTGACAGGGCGCCGCCGAGCACGACCACGGCGAGCCCGACCACCCACCAACGCCAGCGCCGACCGCGTGCTCTGCGGCGAGAACGGCCTTCGCCTTCCTTTTCGTCCCGCGGCGCTGTCGTCGGCACGCTCATCCGACGCGCTCAGGTTTCCGACACACCGGTCTCCTCGTCGGCGCCGGCCAAACCGCAACGACGCAGCAACGCGCCGGGATCGGCGTCGCGCCCCATGAAGCGGCGAAACAGCTCCGCCGCGTCGGCCGAATTGCCTTTGCTCAGGATGTGCTCGGCGAACTCCGCGCCCACGCGCCTGGAAAAAACGCCCTCCTGCTTCCAGCGCGTGAAGGCGTCCGCCTCCAGCACCTCCGCCCACTTGTAGGAATAGTAGCCCGCCGCGTAACCGACGGGATCGGAGAACAGGTGCCCGAAGCGACGCACGATCGTGCGTGCGGCCGGCTCGGTCGGGATCATGCAATCCGCCACGAGCGCGCGGGCCTTCGCCTCGAGATCGCCGTCGACAAACTCCTCCGCCCGGATGTGCAACAGCAGGTCCATCTGCGCGAACTGCACCTGGCGCATCGCCGCGCAGGCCGCGCGAAAATTCCGCGCTTCGGTCATCTTGCGGAAAAGCTCCTCGGGAATCGTCTCCCCCGTTTCGTGATGCCGCGCGAAAAGATCGAGCGACTCCCGCTCCCAGCACCAGTTCTCCATGATCTGCGAGGGCAGCTCCACGAAGTCCCAGGCCACGTTGACGCCGTTAAGCGACTTCACCGGCACCTCCCCGAGCAAGTGATGCAAAAGGTGGCCGAACTCGTGGAAAACGGTCTCCACCTCGCGGTGCGTGAGCAGCGCCGGGCGATCCGCCGTCGGCGGCGACATGTTGCCGCAGATGTAGCCCAGATGCGGCGCGCGCGAGCCGTCTTCGCGAGGCCCGCCGGTGATGAGATATCCCATCCAGGCGCCGCCGCGCTTCGCTTCGCGTGGATGCCAGTCGGCATAGAAAGATCCGAGATGCCGCCCGGCCTCGTCGTGCAGCTCGTAGAACTTCACGTCCGCGTGCCACAGTGCTTCCGGCGCCACCGTCTTTTCCGTGATCCGCAGGCCGAAGACGCGCCGGGCGAGCTCGAACATCCCCGCCTGCACGCGGCCGACCTCAAAATAGGGCCGCAACTGCTCCTCATCAAAAGCGTGACGCGCCTGCCTCAGCTTCTCCGCCCAAAAAGAGACCTCCCACGCCTTCAGACGCATCGGAGCCGAGCCCGTGCGCTCGCCTTTGAACGCCTCCAATTCCGTGCACTCACGAGCGAATGAAGCACGACAGCGCTTTTCAAAGTCCGTCACGAAGGCGAGGGCCTTCGCCCCGTCGCGCGCCATGCGACGCGTGAGCACGAGATCGGCGAAATTCTTTTTTCCCAGCAGCGCCGCCTTCTCGGCGCGCAAGGCCAGGATCTTTTGCACGAGCGGGCCGTTGTCCCACTTGCCTCCCTCGGCCTCGGCTCCCACGGCTGTCGCGGCCGCCCAGACTTCGCGGCGCAGCGACTCGTCCTCCGCGTGTAACATCACCGGCTCCTGCGAAGGCATGTGCAGCGTGAAGCGCCAGGCCGGTTTCTCGTCGCTCCCGATTCCCTTTTTGCGCGCCGAGTCGCGGGCCGCGGCGACCGCGCTGGCCGGCAAGCCCCGGAGCCGCGCCTCGTCCTCGACCACGAGTTGCCAAGCGTTGGTCGCGTCGAGCGTGTTTTCGGAATACTTCTGCGTCAGCTGCGCCAGCTCCGACTCCAACGCTTCCAGCCGCGCGCGCTTGTCGGCCGGCAGGTCCGCGCCCGCTTCGCGGAAACTCGCGAGCGTCTCCTCGCGCAGACGCGCCCATACGCCCGCGGCGGATCGCCCGCTCGGCGACTCGGCACCCGCCTTCAAGCGGGCCCACAGCGCCGCGTTGAGCGGGATGCTCGCGAAGAAGGCCGAGACCTTCGGCAGGACCGCGTTGTGCGCCTCGCGCAGGGCCGGCGAATCCGCGACCGACTGCAAATGCGTCACCTTCCCCCAGGCGAGGTTGAGCCGCTCCGTCGCCTTCTCGAGGGCGAGAAACGTGTTCTCGAAGGTGGCCGGCGAGGCCGCTCCCGCGATCGCCTCGATTCGCGACTGCGCCTCGGCCAGCGCCGCCTCGATGCCGGGCACGATTCTGTCCGGCGTGTGCGCCGCCCAGTCGATGCGGAAAGACTCGTCGAGGAAGGGATTCGGTGAACCGGCCGAGCCGGCGGAAAGAAGATCGGCGACCATGGGAAATGAGGAAAGCCAACCATCCAAGCAACACGCGCCCCTGCAAGCGCCGAGGCTCGTTCATCTCCCGGGCTCGCCCACGGGAATAAAATGTTAGACCGGCGGCGCGCTTCAACGGCCGAACCTCGCCGCCATAGGAAATCGTCCGGTGGAAATTCCCCTGTATCCACCGCAGCCCCACATCCAGCCCCATGAAATCCTTCCCTCGCCGGAAATACTCCGCCTCGTCGCGGACTCGCCAAACCGCATCCTCGTCCGCCCCCCGCATCGTCGCGGGGCTCGGCGCGCTCCTCCTCCCTTTGCTGGCCTCGTCCGCGCAGGCCGCCAGCGCCACGTGGGACGGCGGAGCCGGCACCGCCGATCTCAACACCGCGACCAACTGGAATCCTGATGGCGTGCCCAACGCCAACCTCGACGTCGCCTCCTTCGACAACACCACCAGCCTCGGCACGCTGACCTGGAGCGGAAGCTTCGGCCCGACCAGCGGCTCCACCGGCGGCACCGCCATCAACTACACCGGCTCGAACAATCTCACCCTGTCCGGCTCCGCCGGCGCCTTGTTCGGCCTGGGCAACATCACGATCGCGAACGGCGCCGGCGCGCTCACGCTCGGCAACGGCTCCTCCGGGGCGATCTTCGTTTTCCGCGGCGCCAGCAACCAGGCCACCTACACCAACAACAGCGCGACGTCCGCCGTGGTCGCGTCCGACGTCCTTTGGCGCGCCGGCGGCGGCTCCGCGAAAACGATTACCTTCGCCGGCTCCGGCAACTGGAGTTTCAACTCCGCGTTCCGCATCGACGCCTCGCAGGGCCAATCGGACCTCGCCCTGATCAAAAACGGCGCGGGCACGGTGACTTTCAACGCCCCCAACAACCTGGGAGGCAGCCTCGGCGGCATCACCCTCAATCAAGGCACGCTGCAACTCGCCTCCACCGCCTCGCTCGGCACCGGCGGCACCTATGCGCAGGCCATCGCGCTCAACGGCGGGGCCCTCGCCTACGGCAGCTCGGCCAGCCAGACCCTCACGGGAATCGTCTCGGGCACGGGCACCTTGAGCCAGTCTTCGGGCAACCTTACGCTCACCGCGGCCAACACCTACTCCGGCGCCACCACGATCAACGGCGGCACGCTGACCGTGAGCGGAACGGGAGCGATCAACTCCACCTCCGGCATCGCCATCAACGGCGCCTCCGCCAAATACGTCCACACCAGCTCCGTCGCCTCCACCCGGACCATCACGGTCACCCAAGGCACCCTCGACGGCACCGGCACGGTCGGCGCGGTGACGGTCGGCAACGGCACCGGCGGCGTGATCGCCAACGGCAACGGAGCCTCGTCCTCGCTCACCCTCGGCAGCCTCTCCTTCCTGGGCGCGGGCGCCCTCAGCGTGCGAGAGGATGGAAACACCTCCACCTCCGGCATCGTTGTCTCCGGCGCGCTTTCCACCACGCCGGCCAACGGCCAGGTCACCGTAAACGCCTCCCAGCTTTCGTGGAACAACGGCGTCGTCTACAACCTCCTTAGCTTCGGCAGCTTCTCCGGTTCCCTCACCGATTTCACCCAGGGCACCATCTCCGGCCTCACCAGCCGCCAGTCCTCCTCCTTGGTTCTCAACGGCTCCGCCATCGGCCTGTCCATCGTCGGCGACACCCCGAAGTGGACCGGTGCGGACAGCGGCTCATGGGCCGTCGGCGGCACGGGATCCAACGGCAACTGGCGACTCATCACCGCGGGCACCGCCACCAACTACATCGAAGGCGACGTCGTCCTTTTCGACGACAGCGCGTCCACCACGGCCGTCTCGTTGGCCTCCGCCAACGTCAGCCCATCCGTCGTCAACTTCTCCAACAGCACGAAAAACTACACGCTCGGCGGCGCCTTCGGCATCGCCGCCGGCACGCTCAACAAGAGCGGATCCGGCACGGTCACGATCTCGACGGCCAACACCTACGCGGGAGGCACCAACATCTCCGACGGCACCCTCGTCCTCTCCGGCTCGGGTAACCTCGGCTCGACGAGCGGCGCCCTCGCCCTCACCGGTGGCGCGCTCGATCTCGGCGGCACCAGCCTGACCACGGGGGCGACCACGCTCGGAGGCGCTGCCACCATCTCCAACGGAACGCTCACCGCATCCTCGCTCACCGCGACCAACGCCAGCGGCAACGCCCTCGTCTCGGCCAACCTGAGCGGCGCCGGCGGCGTCACCAAAACCGGCGCGGGCACGCTCACGCTTGCCGGAACCAACAGCTACACCGGGGCCACCGCCATCAACGGCGGCACCCTCGCGCTCAGCGGATCCGGCAGCTTGGGAGCCACCAGCGCCCTCACCCTGGGCGGCGGCAGCCTGGACCTCGGCGGCTCCAGCCAAAGCACCAATGCCGTCACCGTCAGCGCGCCCACGACCGGCGCCACCATCTCCAACGGCACGCTTAGCCCGGCCTCGCTCACGGTGACCGCGACCAGCGGCACCGTCGGCATTTCGGCGAACATCGCCGGGAGCACCGGCCTCACCGTCTCGGGCGGCGGCACCACCGTGGCCCTCGGCGGCAACAACACCTTCACCGGCAACGTGACGCTCGCCTCCAACAGCGCGATCACCGTCACCGGCGGCAGCAACACCGGCGGCGGCACCCTAGCCTACAACAGCTTCGGCACGACCTTCACCATGGCCGGCGGAAGCTACATCGCCGCCGGCGTGACCAGCAGCGGCAACAGCGACTTCCGCCAGTTCAACCTGAACGGCGGCGTCTTCCGGTCCAACGGCAACGTCTTCGCCTCCGGCGCGGCCATCGCCACGGTCTTCAACGGCGGCACCTTCCGCGTCGGCAACGCCGCCGGCGTCACGCTCTACGACTCCAACAACACCGTGGAGGTCCTCTCCGGCGGAGCCACCATCGACACCTCGCTTGGCAGCCTCTCCATCGGAACCAACTCGAGCTCGGCGAATCCCGTCTCCATCGCGATCTCCGGCGGCGGCGCGCTGAACATCACAGGCGGAAACGCCCTCGTCTCGCGAATCACCGGCAACGGCGCGATCAGCCTTCTCGACGGCTCCGCGTGGAACCTGAACGGCAGCATCAACAACGCCGCCGCCTCGCTCACGCTGGGCAACGGCGCGACGCTCCGCCTCGATATCTCCGGAGTCGCGGCGAACAACGCCACCGGACTCGTCACCCTCTCCGGTCTTTTTGGCGAGGACCTCGACGGAGGTTCCTACTCCGTGGACTTCGGCGGCTTCAACTTCTCCACCTCGGGCAGCTACAAGCTCATCGGCTACTCGAGCGTGAGCGGCAGCTTCGCCTCGGGGGATTTCCTCGCCGCAAACGCAAGCTTCGGCCCCGGACTCGCGGGAAGCTTCCTCGTCGGCGCAAACGACCTCTCCTTCGTCGTCAGCTCCATCCCCGAGCCCTCGGCTTGGGCCGCCCTGTCCGGCCTCGTTGTCTTGGCCGCGGCCGCCACCCGTCGCCGCCGCGTTCGCTGAGCCACCGCTCACCGTCGCTTGCTCCACTGCCCCGGAGCCCGGCCCTCGTCTCCGCCTCGCGTTTCTTGCCCCGGCAACCCACGCGGGCGGAGGCGGGGGCCTTTTTTCGCCCCTCCGATCCCCCTGCTTCGTTTATCCCCGACATCCCCCATGCAAACCAAACCCCGCCCCGGCCGCCGGCTCCTCGTGACAGTGCTCACGATGGCCTTTTCCGCCGGCGCAGTCCACGCCGACATCACCCTTCAAAGAAAAACCGCCACGGCCTCCGACCCCTGGGCAAAACGCTTCGCCGACGGCACGCTCGGCGCGTCCACCTCCCTTGCGCCGGGAGACGAGTTCGTTCCGGTCGATTTCGGCTCGGACAACTTCATCGCGCAAAGCTTTCTCGGCAACGACGCCTACCTGCGCGGCGTTGCCTTTTACGGAGGCGGCCTCAACAGCGCTCCGCTCGACTACACCGTCACGCTTCTCGACTACGGTCCGCGGCCTCCCGTGATGACGCTTTCCGACTTCAACCCCGCCACGGCCGCCACCGTCCTTGTCGTGGGAACCTTCAAGCTCGCCGCCGAATCCACCGCGCAGCTTTACCTCGCTTTCGAGGGTCCGGACAGCGTGTTTCTGCGAAAAAACCACGCCTACGTCGTGATGGTCGCCTCCACCCGCGACAGCAACGCCCGCTTCTACCGCGCCGTCGGCGACGATTACCACCTCAACGGCACCGGCGCGATCGGGCCGGCCCGGCTTAACCCGAATTCGTTTTCGACCAAGGGATCCCGAGACCTGCTTTTCGCCATCTACACCGCCACCTTCGACCGCTGATCCGCCGAAGTCCGGAGCGCGGGCCGATGGATTTCGCTCAACGGGATCCGCCGGTCCGCTCCGCCTTCGCCGCCTCGTCGAGCACCGCCTGCAAGGCCGGTTTCGGCCGGTTCGCCCGGTCGAAAAGCAGGGGATGGTTCGTTCGTCCGGCTATGGGAAACCCGTCCAACCAGGAATTGCCGTCGTTGAGCCCCCAAAGCGTGACGCGAGTTATCTTGTCGCGGTTTTTCAGATACATCCGAAACAGCGCCGCGTAGCGGTCGGCCAGTTTTCGCTGCACCTCCGCCGGCAGTTCCTTCACGTAGGGATCGTAGGCCGGATCCTCGGCCTCGCGGCGCCGGATGTCCGCGTCGCCCCATCCCTTCGTTCCGGGAAGCACGTCCACGTCCATCTCCGTGATCATCGATTTCACCCCGGCCTTGTCGAAGGCCAGTATCGCCGCTTCCTGCTCCTCTACGCCGGGCTGCGTCAAATTCACGTGCCCCTGGATTCCCACGCCGTCGATGCGCAGTCCCGCGGCCTTGAGGCGTCGCACGATGGCGAGGGCCCCGGCGCGCTTGGACGGCACCTCGAGCCGGTAGTCGTTGTAATAAAGGTGCGCGCCGGGGTCGGCCCGCCCCGCGTATTCGAAGGCTCGCTCGATAAAATCGTCTCCGATGATCCGGCGCCACGGAGAGTCGCGCAGCGTGCCGTCGTCCTCGAGCGCCTCGTTGACCACGTCCCATGCCTGCACCTTGCCCTTGTAGCGGCCCATCACCGTCGTGATGTGCTCCCGCATGCGGCGCAGCAGAAGCTCGCGCGTCGCGGTCTTGCCCGGAGATTCCTCGAAAACCCATTTCGGGGTCTGGCTGTGCCAGACAAGGGTGTGCCCGACGACGTAGAGCTCGTTTTTCCTCGCGAACTCCACCAGACGATCCGCCGCCTTGAACTCGAAGCGCCCGGGCCGCGGCTGCAAGGCGTCCCACTTCATCACGTTCTCGGGGGTGATCACCTTGAAATGTCGCTTGAGAATCCGCGCCTCCTCGGACCCTTCGTCGGCGTAGTTGTCCGGATTCACCGCGGTGCCGATCAGGAAGAAAGGCCGGTAGGCGTCCTTCAGCGAGCCGGGCTGCGCCGGCTGGGCGAGCGCGGCGGCGGCGGACAAGGCGAGCGCGACGAGCTTGCACGCCCCGCGGGCCTTGGCGCGGAAAGACGAGATCTCGGTCCCGCTCACGAAGCCGGATTCGGTTTCGCCGCGCTCGGATCGCCCGTCGGCGCGGGGGCGTGGTCTTCCGCGGCGCGCGGGCCGAGCAACTCCGTGAGCAAGGGCTCCAGCGCCCGCGCCCATATCTCGTAGCCCTTGAGAGAAAGATGCAGCTGGTCCACGGTCACGCCGTCGAAGAGTTTGCCGTCCTTGTCGGCCAGGCGATCGTTGATGTCCAGGAAGCGAACCTTCTTTCCGTCCGCGAGCCGGGCGATGGCGCGATTGGCCTCGGCGATCAATCCGTTGCTCGCAGGGCTGTCGTTTCGGGGGAATATCGCCATGACGATGATCGTCGCCTCGGGAGCCTTGGCCCGGCAGGTCTCGACCAGCGCGGCCACGCCTTCTGCGGCGTCCGCCGCGCGCTCGGGCTTGTCGCCCTTGCCGATGTTGTTGGTTCCCGCGAGCAGAACGATCACCTTCGGGTTCACGCCGTCCAGTTCGCCGTTGCGGATGCGCCAGAGCATGTGCTGCGTGCCGTCGCCGCCCCAGCCGAAATCGCCCGCGTTCCAGCCATGGAAGTTCTTTTTCCAGTGGGCGAGAAACTCGGGGTAGTCGGTCGCGCCCCAGCGTCGGGTGATCGAGTCGCCCAGGAAGTAGAGGTCGATTCTGCCGGAGCGCGCCTTTGCGACCAACTGCTCGTGCCCGATCCGCCCGTTCTCGCTCCACGGCGGATAGGCGGGATGGCGGGACGGCTCGGCTCCGAGAGATTCGTAAACCGCCGTGCCGACCAGCAGGGACGATAAAAAGAGGAGCCTGGATCTTTTCATAAAGGTCAGGAGCAGGGGTGCGGATCAGGCGGAAAAACGCGCGCGACGTTCGGCGAGCTCGCTCCCGATGCGGAGGTTTAACTCTTTCGTGATTGGGTAGCGGAGCAGAACGACCACCGCGATGGCCAGGCAAACGGCCGGATAGACGGCCGCGGTCATCCGAATGCCCTGCAGGCTCGCGGCGGCCGTCTCGGATCCCTCGGTGAAGCCATGCGCGGCGAGCACCTGCCCTCCGACAAAGCCGCCCACACCAAGGCCCGCTTTCAACGCGAAGACCACGCCGGCGAAGACGAAGCCCGTCGCGCGGCGTCCCGTGGTCCATTCGCCGTAGTCCGCCGCGTCCGCGATCATCGACCAGAGCAGCGGGATCGTCGGCCCGTAGGCTGCCGCCCAGACCAGGCCTTGGAAAAACTGCATCCCGATCGCGTTCGCCGGGATGAAATACAGCCAGAGCGTGGCGAGTCCGGTCAGCGCGAGGCACACGGAAAACACGCCGCGTTTGCCGAAGCGTTGCGAAAGCGGCTTCGACATCAGCACGCCGAGGATCGTGACCGCGCTGCCGCACATGTTGAAAAAGCCAAAGCCGACCGCCTGCACGTTCGAGAGGTCCGGCCGGATGAGATAACCGACCGAATCCAAGATCCGCTGCCAGCCCGCCGGCTCGCCGACCGCCGCCTGCACGAAGCCCGCCTTGCGCATGAATTCGCCGAGCGCGGCGTGATCGACGACAAACTGGGTGAACAAAGGCAGCGAACCGCCCCGCACCGAAAGCATCATGAAAATCGCGATCGTCGCGACGAACAACACGACCCAGGGCCGGTTCGCGAAGGCGTCGGCCAGGTCCTGTTTCACCGAGCTCTTCTGCTCGGGGTCGGGCTGCACGCGCTCCTTCGCGGAGAAAAAGGTGACCACGAAACACACGACCGTGATCGCCGCGAAGACGCCCATCGTGATCGACCAGCCCTTCGCGTCGTCGCCGCGGCCAAATTTCTCCACGAGCGGCCAGGTCATTCCGGACACGATGAACCCGACGACCATCGCGGCGAAAAAGCGATAGGTCGACAGGCTGGTGCGCTCGTTGACGTCGCCCGTCATCACGCCGTTGAGCGCGCAATACGGCACGTTGTTCACCGTGTAGACCGCCATGAGCCCGAGATACGCGGCCCAGGCGTAGAGCAGCTTCCCTTGCGGCCCCAGATCAGGCGTCGTGAAAGCGGCCCAGAAAACCAGGGCGAAGGGCACGGCCGACCAAAGCAGCCACGGCCTGAAACGCCCCCAGCGGGATTTGGTCCGATCCGCGATGATTCCCATCAAAGGGTCGGTCACCGCGTCAAACAGTCGACCGATCAGGAAAAGCCAGCTCGCCGCCGCCACGCTGATGCCAAAGACCTTCGAATAAAAAGTCATTTGGAAGACCATCAGCGTCTGAAAGACGAAGTTGGCCCCCGCGTCGCCCAGCGCATAGCCGGCTTTTTCGCGGAAGGAGAGTTTGACGGAGTGGGTATCGCTCATCGGGGCAGGAAAGAGGGTCGCGCCGGCCGTTTACCGGACGCCGTCCCCCGCCCCCGCCACGCACGCGTCTCCGACGTCAAATGTTGGCGCAAGGGGATGGACGCGGCAAATCACCGGAGGGCGGGGCTGGGATAAGGGTAAGGAAAGCTCGTTCGAACAAAAGGCGGGCGACAAGAGGACATCGGAAAATCAGAGCCGGGAAATCCACTCAACCGCCCGTTGAGTCTAATAATAGCGCAAAGACGAGGCCCGGCTAATTCCATTCCGGCAAGCTCCTGATTCGACCAGAGCCGCTTATTGCTGGAGGGACCGGCTCCGTCCGGTCCGCGTCAGGAAAACGGCTGCGACGGAGCGCAGCCCTCCAAGCCAAGAATGGTATTCCGCCAAAGCGGCCCTCGCGACTCACGGCGCGAACAGCGCGAGATCGATCGCAGCCGCCATGGCCGAGTAGCCGGCGGGGGTGATGTGCAGATTATCGGAGTTATAGGCGGGCGACAGATTCACCGGGTTCGCCGGGTCGCGCACCGCCGCGTCGAAATCGATGCAGGCGTCGTAAACTCCGCTCGTGACGGCCGTCGTGCGGATCCACTGGTTGATTGATTGGCGCGCAGTCTCGTGATCCGCCGAGTAGTAGCCACTTCCGCCGAATGGCGTGATGGTGGCCCCGTAGATCTTGATTCCCCGGGCCCGCGCCTGCCCCGCCATGTTGGTGTAGGCGGCGATTAGATTACTGGCGATGGTCGTGGGCGAGGCGGTCGACCCGCCGATATCGTTCACACCGATAAAGATGATCACCCAGCGCACGCCGGCCTGGTCGAGCACGTCGCGACGAAATCTATCCTGCGCCAGCGAAACGCCCGTCGCGCCGATCCCGAGGTTTCCCACGCCGACACGCGAGGTGGTGGCGTTGCCCGAGAGCCTGCCAGCGAGGAAATCCGTCCAACGGTCGTTGCCATTCGTGGTGGAGCCGCGCCCGTCGGTGATCGAATCGCCTATCGCGGCGACCGTCGCGCCGGTGGCGGCGGGCGCCAGCACCTCGAGACCACTGATGATATACCAACGCTCGAAGGTCGTCGCGCCGCTCATACCCGCGTCGCGCGTGGTGTCACCGGTTTGGATAAACGAGGTCGTGCGCGAGCCGCCGTGACTGGTGATAACCGTGCTCGAAACCGCCCCAAAATGAATGCTCACCGCGAGCGGTGTCAGCGCAGGCAGCGCGAAGGCCAGCGGATCGGAATAGAGGACGCCGCCCGGCGGAATCACCGCGTCCGGCGCGCCGCGAAAACGCAGGGCGCGCGAACTCGCCGCGTTGATCTGCCCGGTGCCCAGCGCGCCGGCGGCGAGCGCAACCGTCGCCGATTGGATGACGACCGGCGAGCTGCCG
>CBIHRE010000023.1:0-18539 GCA_966212385.1 uncultured Akkermansia sp.
TGTCGAGCGGCTGGGCGATCGGCACCCACGCTTGGCGGCAGGCGGTGGCGCGGGATCACACGCATCTCGCGCTCAATCCCGGCCTCGGCGCGTCGGAGGCGCGAGCCCTGCGCGAGGCGGCGTGGGCGGCGCGCTTGGACATGCTGTTGGGCGAGGCCGGGCGGACTTTGGCGGAGGCGAAAATCGCGCTCAAGTCGGCGCCGTGGAAAGTCGAGTTGGCTGGAAAGCTCCGTCAGGAAAGCGGCGCGGCGATCACATGGCTCGCCGAAGCGCTGCACATGGGCAGCCCGGATGCCCTGCGTGGTTATTTAAGCAAAATGAAGGCCGCCCAAAAAAGGTCGAACTAGCAAGATCGCCGATCCCCAAGATCTGGGCTATCTGTGTCCGCTCGTGAAATCCGTGCTTCCAACTGCGGTTTTTGGGTTGAATGCGAAGCGATATCACTCGCGGGCGGCAGAGGAGAGGGCGAAGCGCAGCAGCCGTGATTCGCCGGGAGAGAGTTCGAGCGGGATGCTTTTTTCTCCGTAGCGCACCGTGGTTCGCGTGCCGCCGACGCTGCGGATCGTGGCCTCGACGAGGCGGCCTTCGCGCCAGGAGAGACCGACCTCGAAGCCGCCGCGGGCGCGCAGGCCGGCGACGGAACCTTCGGGCCAGGCGACGGGCAGGGCGGGGAGGAGCTCGATCTCGGTCGGCGAACTCTGGAGCAGCATCTCGGCGATGGCGGCCGCGCCGCCGAAGTTGCCGTCGATCTGGAAGGGCGGGTGCGAGTCGAAGAGGTTGGCGTAGGTGCCGCCGCTCCATCGGATCTTGGTCGTGGCGGCGTCGGCGGGTTTGAGGGCGTTGCGGAAGATCTGGTGCGCGCGGTCGCCGTCGCCGAGGCGGGCGCGGAGGATCATTTTGAAGGCGAGGCTCCAGCCGGTGGAACCGTCGCCGCGGACGTCGAGCGTCTTGCGCGCGCCGGCGGCGAGTTCGGGCGTGCCGCGCGCGGTGATTTCGTTGCCCGGATAGAGTCCCCAGAGGTGGGCGACGTGGCGGTGTTGCGGGTCGGCCTCGGGATACTCCTCGAGCCATTCCATGACGCGGCCGTCCGAACCGAGGCGCGTGGGCGCGAGGCGGGGCAGGGCGACGACGATCTCGGCGCGAAGCTCCGGGTCGCGATCGAGGAGCGCGGCGGCGTCGCGCGTGGCGGCGAAGAGGTAGCGAAGCATCTGTTGGTCCGCGGTCGGGCCGAGGCAGACGTGCGCGGGTTTGCCGTCGAGGAGGAAGGCGTTTTCCGGCGAGTTGGACGGGGCGGTGACGAGCCAGCCGCTCTTCGGCTCGCGGATGAGCATGTCGAGGTAGAATTCCGACGCGCCTTTCAGGATCGGGTAGGCGCGGGCGAGGAAGGCGCGATCTCCCGTGAACAGGTAGTGGTCCCAGAGGTGCTGGCAGAGCCAGGCGGAGCAGGAGACGGTGGAGCCCCAGGAGGCGGATTCGCCGGGCGAGGTGAAACCCCAGGGATTTGAGAGAAGGAAGGAGACCCAGCCGCGCGCGCCGTAGTAGGCCTTGGCGGTTTTTTCGCCCGGAGCGACGAGCGAGCCGATGAGCGCGAAGAGCGGTTCGTGCAGCTCGGAGAGGTTGGCGACCTCGGCCGGCCAGTAGTTCATCTGCACGTTGATGTTGGTGTGCCAGTCGCCGTTCCACGCGGTCTGGATCTTGTCGGCCCAGATGCCTTGCAGATTCGCGGGCAGTCCACCGGGACGGGACGAGGAGATGAGGAGGTAGCGGGCGAAGTTGAAGTAGAGCGCGGCGAGCGACGGGTCGGCGGCGCCTTCGTGGAAGGCCTTGAGGCGGTCGGGCGTGGGTCGCGCGGCGGCGGCGGAGTCGGGCGCGCCGAGTTCGAGGGCGACGCGTTCGAAGTAGCGGCGGTAGTCGGCGACGTGGGTGGCGCGGAGTTGGTCGAAATCGCGCGACACGGCGCGGGCGAGATCGGCTTCGGATGCGGCGCGGGCGTCGGCCACGCGGCGGCCGGCGAAGGTTTTGATATCGGTGGCGGCGGTGATGAGAATCAGCGCCGAGTCGGCGCCGCGCACGCGAATCGTGTTGTCGGCGATCTCGATGGAGCCGCCGCTCGGGATGATTTTAAGACGCGCTGCGTAGCGAACACCGGTGTCTCCGTCGCGACCGTCGTTGAGTTGGCCGGACATCAGCAAACCGTCGGTGCCGGCGGTTTCGACGGCGAAGCGTTCGGGGCGGTCGAGACGGGCGTCGAAGGAGATGCGTCCGGGCGCACCGGCGGTGAGGCGTAGGACAAAGGCTTCGTCGGGCGCGCTGACAAAGGCCTCGCGGGTAAAGCGCACGCCGTCCTGCTCGTAGTCGAGGCGGCCGACGGCCTCGGCGAGGTCGAGGGTGCGGCGGTAGTTCGTGACCGGCGCGGAGGCGGCGGCGTCGGTGAAGACGAGGCGCAGGTTGCCGAGCGTCTGGTAGCAACCGTAGGGGACTTTGGAGCCGACGCCCTTGCCGGAGCCTTCGCCGAGGCAGCTGAAATTGGCGTCCACGAGCGCCTCGGCCTCGTGGTTTTTGCCCTCGAGCAGGAGGCGGCGAATCTCGGGCAGGGCTTTGTGCGCGTCGGGGCGGTCGGCTTCCTGGGGGGAGCCGGACCACATGCCGGATTCGTTGAGCACGATGCGCTCCTCGGCGACGCCGCCATAGAGCGCGGCGCCGAGGCGGCCGTTGCCGAGCGTGATCGACTCGAAGAGGTGTTCGCCGGGCGAGGCGAGGACAACGTAACGCGCCTCGTCGCGGGGCAGGTTGGCGAGCGCGGTGGTGGCCGCGAACGCGAGCGAGAGGGCAGAGAGGGGCAGGGTGACCAGGAGACGAAGTGTCATTGGGGCGCGAAGCCGCGGGTGGCGCAGTGACTGTGCCTTCGGCCAGGCTTCCAAACCATCAGAATCATTGCCCGGAAATAGACGCGAAGAGCGCGGAAAATCAGCACGACCGCGTTCGCTCGCCGGAATTTCGGGGCCCGTGCGGAGCCCGCGAAGCGCACACCCGTGGCTCAGGGCTCGCGCGGGGCGCGGGCGGCCGCGAGTTCCTTTTCCAGGTCCGCGATCCGGGCGCGAAGAGGCGCGACCGCTTCGGCGACTTCCGCGGGGGTGAATCGCGGGGTGATGTATTTGGGACAATTCCAATCGAAGGCGGTGACCGTGATGCGCACCACGCGTTCGATCGCCCGCGGCGGCACGCCCGGAGGCGCCAGCCGGGCGGCCAAGTCCGGCTCGGAGGCGGCGGGCACGATGTGGGCGCGTCCGTCGATCTTGAGGCGCTGGCGCCGCGGGTAATCCATGAGAAAAAGGGCGACGCGGTCCTCCCGTCGCACATGGCCGACGGTGAGCAACTGACGGTTTCCGGCGAGATCGGCAAAGGCCAGTGTGCCGGCGTCGATCACCTGCAGAAACCCGGGCGCTCCTCCGCGGTGCTGGATGTAGGGCGCTCCGTCCTCGGTCACGCTGGCCAGATAAAAGCTGTCGCGGGCCGCGATGAAGCCGGCCTTGTCCGGCCCGAGTTCATCGGGTCCGGTCGAGGCCGGGGCGGATTGCGCCTTTCCGTAGGTTTCGGCCTGGGCGGCGAGCACGCCGGGGCTGAAGTGCGTGGCGAGATAGTTGCGGGCCATGATGCGGAAAGGGCGCCGGGTCGCGGTGTATTAAAACACCAGGGTTTGCCATCCGTCGGCGAGGTAGTGGCGGATGCTGGAAAGCCCCGGCGTGCCGGGCAGTTCGTTGGAGGTCTTCAATGCGACGCCGCAGGCTTGCAGTCCCTCGGTGGCGCCAAAGGCGGCGGCGCAGCCGCACGAGCCGCCGACGACCAGATCGCGGACTTCGTTGAAAAGGCCGTTCGCCGGATGCGCGAGGCGGCTCAGTTCGGCGGGCCAGCGAGTGCCGGCGCCGACAAACTCGAGGGCGACTTCGTCGCCGGCGGCGCGAGATTCGCGGGCGAGCGCGAGGGCGTTGAACGCGCGGCCGAGGGCCTCGTCGCTGCCGGACTTGGGGTCGGAAAGGATGATGATGGCGGTTTTCATGGTTTTGGAAATCGGGCGAATAAACGCCCATGAGATCAAATAAGACAGAACGGTCTGTTTTGCGCAATGTGAAATATACAGACCTGTCTATTTTGTTGCCGTGGCCCCTCGCACGGGCAGGTTATCCGGCATGAAAACGACCTCGCCCGGTGGCTCGGCCAAGCGTGAGCACCTGTTGGATACGGCTCAGGCGCTTTTTGCGCGCGACGGCTACCGCGCGGTGGGCATCGACAAGGTGCTGGCGGAGGCGGGCGTGGCGAAAATGACGCTCTACAACCACTTCAAATCCAAGGAGGAGCTGATCGCGGCGATGCTTGAGCGATTGGCCGCCGAGATCGCGGGGGAAATCGGGGCTCGAATCGCGGCGGCGGGGGGCGGCGGGCGTGATCGGGTGCTGGCGGTCTTCGCCTGGCTGGAGGATTGGTTTCGCGATCCGAATTTCCACGGGTGTCTGTTCGTGAAGGCGGCGAGCGAGTATCCCTCGGCCGACGATGCCCCGCGCCGGGCCGCGGTGGCGTTCAAGGACGGGTGCGGGCGGCTTCTCGGCGAATTGTGTTTGGAGCTCGGGGTGGCGGATCCGGACGCCTTGGCGCGTCAACTGGCGTTGCTCATCGAGGGGGCCGCGGTGCTGGCGTTTATTCACCGACGTGCCGACGCGGCTCTGGACGCTCAAACGGCCGCGCGCGCGCTGATCGACGCGGCGCCGCGACGCGCGTAGCGCATTCGGGCTGACGCGGTCGATAAAACGGCGCGCGCCGGGTTCTCGTCTTACGCTGGCGGGGTTTTCGTTCGAGGTCCGGAGGCTCGCGACGTGGCGAGGGCGATGACGTGACGCTACCGAGCTTCGAGCAGGGCGGCGGCTTGGGCGGGCGTGAGGGCGTCGTGGGATTCGAGCCAGGCTTTGGCTGCGGCGGGATCTTTGGTGAGCCACTCGGCGACGTGTTTGGTGAGCGTTTCGGAGCGCAGCGCGGGGTCTTGGATCTTGGCGAAGAGGTCGGCGGTGGGGGCGAAGGGCGCTTTTTCATCCCACGAACCGGCGAGGGCACCGAGGAGTTTTTGAGGGAGCCAAGGCGTTTGCTCGGTCGAGGTCGTTGCGAGATAGTTCTCGGTCCAGCGCAGGGCGGCTTCGGAGTCTTTTTTTGCCCACATGCTGACGAGGTAACTCGACGTGGAGGAATTCTGGATGCCGAGGGCGGCGCTTTGCTCGGTTTGCCAGCGGAGGGCGGCGGCGGGGTCGGTTTGGCCCCAGGCCTCGGCGATGGGCGTGAGGGAGGCTTTTTTCATCCGTGGGTCGGAGAGCGTGCTCCATTCGGCGAGGGCGGTGGCGGGCTCGGCGGTGGCGATCTCGGCGAGTTGGGCGGCTTGCACCTGGGCGGTGGCGGCGACCACGCCGGGATCGGCGGCGTGTTCGTTGGCCCAGGCGAGGGCGGCCGGGGCGTCCTTTCGGCTCCAGTCCGTGAGCATGCGACCGAGCGCTTGGGAGCGAATCCGGCCGGGTGGCAGGGCGAGGGCGATTTCGGGGGCGAGGTAGTAAGTGGAGCCGAGAGAGAGCAGGACCTCGTCGCGCAGCTCGGGGCTGGTGTGTTGGGTCAACCAAGCGAGGGTGTCACTCGATTTGCCGGGGCCCATACGGAGGACCAGTTGCGCGAGGATGGCGGCTTGGTCGGGATAGTCGGCGGTGGCGGCGACGATGGCCCCGAGGGTGCGGGCGGTCTCGGGCGAGCCGACGAGCATGGCCATATCCTGAGCCCGGCTCCATCTGGAGAGGCTGGGTTGCTGGGCGAACCAAGCCAGGGCGGCGGCGGGGTCGCGTGTTAACCAAGCGCGGAGCGGCTCGTTGATCGCCCAAAGGCTTGCGCCGTGTTTCAGCAGTTCCGTTCCGAGCGTTTGCACCAGCTTAGCGGGATCTTCGGAGCCGAGGGCGGCCACGAGTTCCGAGCGAATTTCATGGCGGGACTGGGCATCGGGCGGAAGAGCGCAGACCCACGCGGAGGCAGCCGAGGGGTCGAGTGCTGCCCAAGCGCGGATGGCGAGGCGAGTGAGCTCCTTGTAGGCACTGCCGGCGGCGACCGCCCAGCGGGTGGCGGCGGGGGCGTCGACGTTTACCCAGCACTCGAAGGCGAGTCGGAGCAGGCGGCGATTGGGGGCGGTATCGGGGGGCGGAAGCGCCGCGAGCAAACGGGGGAAATCGGCGGGGGCCAGCCGGACGAGCAGGGCGAGCAGGGCCTGGCTGCGGGTGGCGGCGGAGACGGGCGAACCGTCGGGTGAGCGCAGGTTTCGCCACGCGGTGATGGCGGCGCCGACGGAGTCGGCGCCGGGGGGGCGGGGAACGGGGGGGTCGCGCCCGGCCCCGGCGGGGATAGGCGACGGGGCCGGGTGCGTGGCGGGGGGGGCGGGGGGCCCCCGGGGGGGGGCGCGGGTGTGGCCCCGGGCGGTGGGGGCGGGCGGGGGGGTGGCGGCGCCGAGGGGGCGTGGAACGGGGGAGTCGCGCCAGGACCAGGCGGGAATCGGCGACGGTGCAGGTTGCGAGGCGTGGATGGCAGAGGGATCGACGGCGGGGCTCAGGCGGTGGAGGATCAATCCGGTGGCGGTGCCGCTGAGGGCGAGGCCGAGCAGAAGCGGGGGAAGAAAGGGCTTCATAGGATCAGAAACGCCCGACGTTAGACGGATCCTTGGCGTCGAGCAGACGCGCGGCGGTTTCCGGTGAGACGGCGTCGTGGTTCTCTATCCAGGTGCGGGCGGTGTCGTAGTCGGACTCCAACCAGTTGCTCAGCAAATACAGGAGCGGCTCGGTGCGGAGCGAGGCGTCGGGGATGGTGGCTAGCAGATCGGCGCGTTGGGCGCGGGATTCGCTTGAGTGCCCGTCGGCAACGCCTCCTCCGCTGCCGTTTGAGAGCGCCCAATTGCCCATCTGAGAGAGCGGGACCGGTTGGTATTTCCCCAATAACTCGATGGGAAGGTCGGCCAGGGCGAAGTAGGCGCTGAGGCGGAGGTCGGGCTGGGCGAGGGTGGCGGCCCATTGGGTGAGGGCGGCCGGGTCTTTCCGGGCGAGCTGGGTGGCGACCTTTTGCACGGCGAGCGGAAGTTGAGCTCGTCCCGGTCCGTTGGCGGCGTGGGCCTCGATCTCGGTGGTGAGCAGGCGGAGCGCTTGGGCGGGGTCGGTCTGGGCCAGGTTGGCGATGATCGTGCCTTGAACCAGTGGCGCGACGGCGGCGACTTCGGCGGACGGGTTGGCGGCGAGCCAGTCCAGGGCGGATGCGGGATCGGTATCCGCCAGCCCCGTCACGTAATCGACCAGATACCTATTCCGAGCCGCTCCTTCGGGGAGCAGGTGGAGGGCGGCGAGAAAATCAGGGGAGTGGCGATAGACGAGCTTCTCCAGCGTGCTCTCGACCATTTGGGTTCGGGCCTCGTCGAGTGGTCGGCCTTGCAGCCAGTCGAGCGCGGCCTTCGGGTCGCCGTTGGACCAAGCGCGGACGACGCGGGCCAAGGTGCTGCTGTAGTTGGCCCGATCTGGGCGGGGTTCGGGATAGGTGAGGAGCAGGTCGGCCAGGGCGTGCCCGGCGGCACTGTTGTAGGTGGCGGCACGCTCCAAGATGAACGGCATGAAACCTTGGTAGGTGTCGAGGTGCTCGTCCCGCAGGGACATGATCCAATCGAGGGCGGCGGCGGGCTCGCGCTTCAGCCATGCGGACACGGAGCCGCGGATGACCTCGTCGTTCGGGCGGTCGTAGAATTCGGAAATGAAAGTGCGCACGGCGGCGCCGGGATCTATTTTGGTCCATGCCTTGCAGAGCGCCTCGCGGTGGGCGGCGTAAAAGGCGTCGCCCCGGGCGTGAGCGAGCGCGAGGGCGCGGGCCGGATCGGTGGCGATGAGGATGGCGAGGAGCTGGCCGGCGAGATCGGTGGCGAGGGCGGGGTCGGCGAGTTCGTTGACCCAGGCGTAGGCGGTGTCGAAATCGGTCTCGGCCCAGATCTTGGCCGCAGTCTGGAGGTAGTTAGCGCGGGTCTTGGCATCGAGGGCTTCGCCCGGGGCGAGGGCGAGCGCCCAGCGGGCGGCGGCGGGGGCGGCGTATTCGGCCCACGCGGTGAAGGCCACGGTGCGGAGTCGGCCTTCCGCGTCGCCGGGGCGCAGGGCGAGGGAGGAGAGCAAGCGCTCGAGGTGCGAGGCGGGCAGGATGCTCAGCAGCGACCGCAGGCGGTGAAGGCGGGGGTTGAGCTCGGCGGCGGGGGCGCGACTGGCGAGAGGCGGAAGGGCGAGGTAGGCGTCAAGCGCGGCGGTGGCCTCGGAATCGGAGAGACGCGTGGACGGCGGCGGAAGGCTTGAAAATGCGGCGGGCGGGCTGGTGTTTGGACCGGGCCGCGATGAGCTTACGACAGCGGTCGAATGCAGGTGCAGGAAAGCCCACGCGGCGCCGGAGCCTAGGGCGAGGCCGGCACAAAGAGGGAGAAGGCGGGAAGCGGAACCCATTGCCTGCACTTGGACTGTGCAGATGTCATTTCCTCACACGGGAATGAGCGCGGCATCTACGATGGCGCCTTTATTTACCGAGCGCGGCGGGCGTGGCGGGAGCGTCGGGAACGGCGGATGCGCGAAGATCCTTCGAGGTGGCGAGCGCGATGACGCGGCCTTGGTCGCCGACGGCGCAGTAGAAGTGGTAGACGACACCCTCGTGTTTCAGCAGCCAGGGTTTGTGGGCGAACTGCTTGTCGTAGGGCTCGCTGGGCTCAATGAGGTGGGGGCCGTCCCACTTGGTCCAGTGGACGAGGTCGTGGGAGGCGGCGAAAGTGTCGAAGGCGCCGGGCTTCCAGAATGCGCCGAAATAGAACATCACCCACACGTCGCCGATTTTGGCGAGCTGGGGGTCGCCGCTGATGGCCCAGGGGGAGGGGCCGACGTTGTTGACCACCGGCCCGTGGCCGAAGCGGCGCCAGGTGCGTAGGTCGTCGGAGACGGCGAGGCCGATCTGCTCCTGGCCGTAGGGCGGGGCTTTGCCGTTGTAGGCCATGACAAACTCGGCTCCGAGCGAGCGAGCCTCGTCGCGCACGATGGCGCTCTTGTAGAGCGTGGTGTGCTCGAAATCGCGGGTGTCGGACTGGGCGGGGGAAAGGACGGGGTTTTCCGCAAGGCGTATCCAGTCCTTCGCGACGGAGGGATCGTCGGTGTGGGCGAGGCCGATGGAGAGCGGGTCGGTCTCGTAGCCTTGGAGCTCGCCGCCGAGGTAGGAGAGCCAGTAGCGGCCCTCGTGGGTGCCGAGCTCGTGCGTGGCTCCGTCCCAGCGGGTGTCGTAGAGCGCGAGGCCGCCGTCGGCCTGCCAGGCGTCCCAGCCGGTTTTAGCGAAGGGGAGAATGGGGCCGAGGCGTTTCCAGGTGAGCAGGTCGTCGCTGACGGCGAGGTGGGTCTGGTAGCCGACCTTGTCCTTGTTCGAGACGAACATCATGAACCAGCGCCCGCCGTGGCGGAAGACGTTGGGGCAGTCGAGCAGCTCGCCGGCCTCGGCGGGGAGAACGACGCCGTATTTGTGCGGCGTTTTCACCTGCTCGTGGATCTCGCGCATGAGCTTGCCGGAGACCATGCGCGGCTTGCCGGCGGGGAAGGGGACGACGGCGGGGCGCGGCGCTGAGGACGTTTCCTCGGCGCGAACGCTGGAAAGCGGCGCGGCGAGCAGGCTGGCGAGCGCAAGCAGCGAGACGAGGCGAGTGAGAATGCGAGGCGGGGTGGACGCGGCGAAAACGAAACGGGCGCAGGGACGCGCCCGTCCACCTGGGACTGCGAGCCGGGGCAGCGTCCCCCTGGGTGGACGCGCGGGTCCCTCCGCGCGTGGTTCGGGATCGGGAGACGAGAGCGGAGGAAACGTGGTCATGCGGATGGAGCTCAAGGGCGGCGGGCGCAGGGACGCGCCCGCCCACGTTGGGTGAAATCAGACCGGCTCGAGGGCGACCGGGTTCGTGAGCGTGCCGATTTTTTCGATCTCGATGCTGACGCTGTCTCCGGGGCGCAGCCAGCGCGGGGAGGGCTTGGCGGCCATGCCGACGCCTTGCGGGGTGCCGGTGAGGATGACGGTGCCGGGGACGAGCGTGGTGCTGCCGCTGAGGTATTCGATGAGGGCGGGCACGTCGAAGATCATGTCGTTCGTGTTCCAATCCTGGACGCGGTCGCCGTTGAGGATGGTGGCGATCTTGAGGGCGTTGGGGTTGGGGATCTCGTCGCGGGTGACAAGGCGCGGGCCGAGAGGGGCGAAAGTGTCGAAGAACTTGCCGCGGCACCACTGGCCGCCGCCGAGCTTGATCTGATGGTCGCGGGCGGAGACGTCGTTGCAGCAGGTGTAGCCGAGGACGTAGTCGAGGGCCTTGGCGCGGCTGACGTTTTTCGCGGCCTTGCCGATCACGACGGCGAGCTCGCACTCGTAGTCCACCTCGTCGCTGCGGAGGTGTTGCGGGATGAGGATCGGATCGCCGGGGTTTTGAAGCGTGTTGATGCCCTTCACGAAGAGGATGGGGCGCTCGGGGACCTTGGCGTTGGTCTCGGCGGCGTGCTGGCGGTAGTTGAGGCCGATGCAGAGGATCTGGGTCGGCGCGACGGGCGCGAGGAGTTTGGCGATCTGGGCGCGCTCGGTGGTGACGCGGTGGGCGCCGTAGATGTCGCCCTCGATGCGGAGCGCGGAGCCGTCGGCCTGTTCGGCGGCGTGGTGGATGGTGTTGTCGGGGGCGAGATAGCGGATGAGGCGCATGGGAAGTTCAGTGGATAAATTCGGAGTAGGTCACGGAGGGCACGGAGCTCCGACGCAGAGGGCACGGAGGATCGGAGGAGGCGGATCAGGCTAATGAGAAAAAGGTAGAACCGATAGGGACGGATGCGGGCGTTGGTTTGGGCCTCCGTGAACTCCGTGTCCGAGCTCTGTGTCCTCTGTGGCGAATGGATGGATTCTTATTTCCCGGCGCTCCAGCCGCCGTCGATCAGGAGGCAGCTGCCGGTGACCATGGCGGCCTCGTCGCTGGCGAGGTAGAGCGCGGCGGCGGCGACCTCGTCGGGACGGGCCATGCGGCCGGTGAGCTGGGTGGCGGACATCTCGCGGTAGGCCTTGGCGGGGTCGGGATACTCGGCGAGACGGTTCTTCACGAAGGGCGTCTCGACGCGGCCGGGGCAGATGGCGTTGAAGCGCACGCCGGTGTGCGAGTGATCGAGCGCGAGGACCTTGGTGAGGCCGACGACGGCGTGCTTGGTGACGGTGTAGGCGAGACGGTCGCGCACGCCGACCACGCCGCCGATGGAAGCGAGGTTGATCACGCTGCCGGAGCCGCGCTCGAGCATGGCCGGGACGAAGGCCTTGCAGAGGTTGAAGGGGCCGCGGACGTTGACGGCGTGGAGTTTGTCGAGGTCGGCGGCGGTGGTTTGCAGGAGATTGCCGACGTGGCCGATGCCGGCGTTGTTGACGAGGATGTCGATCGGTCCGACGCGGGCGGCGAGGGCCTCGGCGGCGGCGGGATCGGAGACATCGAGCGCGGCGAAGTCGGCGGACCCGCCGGCGGTGCGGATGGCGGCGACGGTGCCTTCGCCGGCGGCGGCGTTGAGGTCGGCGACGACGACGCGCGCCCCGGCGGCGGCGAGAACCTGGGCGATGGCTTGGCCGATGCCGGAGCCGGCGCCGGTGACGAGGGCGGTTTTGGAAGTGAGCTTAAACACGGTAGAGACGTTCGGCGTTGCGGTGATAGACGCGGGAGCGCTCGTCGAGGCTGGCCCCGGCGAAGAGCTGGGCGGTGGCGGCGACCCAGCGGGAGAGCGGGGCGCCGAGCGTGCAAACCGGCCAGTCGCCGCCCCAGACAACGCGGTCCCAGCCGAAGCAGGCGACGACGTGCTCCACCCAGGGGCGAAGGTCGTCGACGGTCCAGTCGGCGGCGGCGTAGGCGACGAGGCCGCTGATCTTGCAGTGGACGTTCGGGCGCTCGGCGAGCGCTCGAATCTCGGCGCGCCACGGATCGAAGGCGCGGCCTTTGACATCGGGCACGCCGCAGTGGTCGAGGACGAAGCTCACGTTCGGGCAGGCGTCGACGAGTTCGCGGGCGACCGGAAGCTGGCGGGCGAGCACGCAGAGATCGAAGGTCAGGCTGCGAGCGGGCAGGCGGCGGAGGTTTTCCCGGAAGAGCGTTTGTTGCGAAACCGCGTCGGGCACGACGTGTAGCACGCGACGCAGGCCGCGGAGTTTTGGCAACGCGGCGAGTTGTTCGAGTTGGTCGGCGAAATCGGCGCGTTCCGGGCGGGCGCTGGCGACGATGCCGGCGATGAGCGGATGGGCGTCGGAGAGGGCCTGGACGGAGCGCGCCTCGTCGAGTTGGTGCGGATCGTCGACGTCGCACTCCATGAAGACGGCCTTGCGGATCGGCGTGTCGTCCGAGGCGGCGAAGTAGTCGGGGAAGCGGAAGCTGCGGTTGAGCGCGGGGATGCCGGCGCACCACGAGCAGGGCAGGCGCTCGAGGTCCCAGAGGTGGAGGTGGGTGTCGACGAGGTGCATGACGGCGGCGGGCGGCGGCTCAGTGGGCGACCTGGGTCGGCGGGGCGGCGAGGTAGTTGCCGTAGGTGAGCAGGCCGACGGCGGCGAAAAGCAGCGCGATGGCGGCGGTGATCACGAACTTGGTCGAAGGGCGGCAGGCTTTCCATTCGCCGATGGCGACGCCGAAGCCGCAGCTGAGCAGGATCAGGATGATCATGTGGATCGCCCAGCTGGAGAACTTGAATTCGCCCATGCGGACGTGGCCGAGGCCGTAGAAGAAGAACTGCAAATACCAGAGCAGGCCGGTGAGGATCGAGAGGGCGTAGTTGCGCGCCAGGCTGGCGCCACCGGCGGAGCCGAACTCGGAGGCGGAGCGATCGCGAAGGATGAGATAAAGGCAATAGACCAGCGTGGTGGTGAAGGCGCCCGAGTGGGAGAAGAGGTAGATGACGTTGCCTTGAAAGTGGCCGGCGCCGTGTTTCGCGGCGACGTCGGCGACGGGTTGTCCGGCGGCGAGCGAGAAGCTGAAGACCGCGGAGAGAACGCCCGCGAGAATCACGATGGGCAGGCCGAGGCGGGGATTGAAGGCGGGCGCTTCGGAGGTGGCGATGGATTCGTCGGCCACCTTCGACAGCTCGCGCTCCTTGCGGAAGCCGGCGAGTCCGGTGACAAAAGTCGCGATGGCGCCGAGCAGCACGCCGCCGATGACGTAGGCGCCGCCGGTGTTGGAGAGGGTTTCGCCGAGTTTTCCGGCCATGACCGGCGGGATGAGCGTGCCGAGCACGCAGGAAAGGCCGATGGCGAGCGCGTAGGTGAGCGAGAAACCGAGATGGCGGATCGCGGCGCCGAAGGCGATGCCACCGACGCCGTAGAGGACGCCGAGCAGGTAGGAGTTGCGCATCGCGGCGCCGGGCGCCTCGGCGAGGACAGCCCCGAGTTGCGGGATGGTGGCGACGGCGAAGATCCAGGGCAGCACGAGCCAGCAGGCCGCCGCCTGGACGAGCCAGTAGGTCTGCCACTTCCAGTGTTTGACGTAGCGTTGCGGCGCGTAGCAAAGCGCGGCGGAGGCGGCGCCGATGGCGTGCAGGAGCGTGCCGGCGAGGGGGGAGGCTTCGGGGGGCATGGGGTAGGAGCTGGGAGCAGGGAGCGAGGAGCGGGGAGCTAAGAAATGCGAACGGAGGCGGGAGCGGGGGAGCGCGGGCCGAGGCGATTTGAGATCTGAAATTTCAAATCTTAGATTCCAGGCCGAACTCGGCCTGGATGGCGGCGGTGTGCTGGCCGACGCGCGGGGAGCCGAGGGGGGACTTGAAGCGGTGGCCGTCGATGGTGATGGGGCAACGCGTGGTGCGCATCGTCGGTCCGTCCTCGCGGGTGATCGGCTGCTCCCAGTCGAGCGTCTTGAAAGCGTCGGTGCGCCAGAGTTTTTCCCAAGACAGCACCTCGGCGCACCAGTAGTCGGCGGGCTCGAGACGGGAGAGCCAGTGGGCGGTGGGCCGGGTGGCGAGATGGTCGGCGATGAGACGTTTGATCTCGTCGCGGCGCGTGAACCAGGTCTTCGGATCGGAGAACGCGGCGAGAGCGGGGAGCTCGAGCAATTCGCCGAGTTTGATGATGGAGCCCATCGCGAGCGCGAGGAAGCCGTCGGCGGTGGCGTAGATGCCGTAGGGCGCGCCGAGGTAGGCGTTGCCGTTGTTGATCGCGCTGCGCTCGGGGGCCTTGCCGCCGTCGTTGAGGAAGGTGGTCGTGAGCTCGAATTGCAGGTCGAGGATGGACTCGAGCAGGCTGACCTCGACGAGGCCTCCCTTGCCGCTGACACCGCGGCGCACGAGCGCGGCGAGGATGCCTTGGACGAGGTGGGCGCTGGCGGTGAGGTCGGCGACGGAGAGGCCGAAGGGAAGGGGCGGCTGGTCGGCGTTGCCGTTGAGGTAGGCGAGTCCGGAGCGCGCCTGGGCGAGGAGGTCCTGCCCGGGTTTTTCAACCCATTCGCCGGTCGGGCCGTAGCCGGTGACGACGCCGTAGACGAGGCGCGGGTTGAGCGCGGCGCAGGCCTCGGCGCCGAGGCCGATGCGTTCCATCACGCCGGGGCGGAAGTTCTGGATCAACACGTCGGCGCGCGCGATGAGCTGCTTCACCTTCGCGAGGTCGGCGGGGTTTTTCAGGTCGGCGGCGTAGCTCTGCTTGTTGCGGTTGATCGAGTGGAAGAGCGTGCTGTCGCCGTCGAGCGAGAGGTTGGAAATGTAGAGCTGACGGCAGATGTCGCCGCCGCCGGGGCGTTCGATCTTGATGACGCGCGCGCCGAGGTCGGCGAGGCGCGTGGCGGCCCAGGGTCCGGCGAGGAACTGGGCGAAATCGAGGACGAGGAGGCCTTCGAGCGGCTTCATGGGACGAGGGAGGCGGAGGCGGCGAGCGAGTGGCGGTAGAGGGCGTCGAGCTGCGCGAGCGCCTCGGCGTCGGACAGGGTGCCGCGCAGGGCCGCGTGCACGACGGGGCCGCCGCGTTCCTGGAACTCCATGTAGCCGTTGTGGCGCGGGCGGAGGAAGGCGTTGTCCAACACGGGCAGGGTGCGGGCGAAGTAGTCGCCGCTGATGGCATTGTTCGCGGCGTCGAGCCAGGCGGCGCGGTGGCCGGGCTGGCCGCCGGCGGCGGTGTAGAGCGTGCGCTGGACCGCGGCCGAGGCGGTGAACTGCGCGTAGGCGAGGGCGGCGGCGCGGTTCGGGCGCAGGGCGGAGACGGCGAGGCCCGTGCCGCCGAGCGTGGTGCGGAGCGCCTGGCCGGCGAAGGAGGGGGGCGATCCGAAGGTCAGGCGGTGCGCGGCGTAGCCGGGTCGGGCGTAGTTGGAATAACCATACGCGAGCGGGCAGTAGGCGACGCGGGTGTTGGCGGCCGAGGCGACGAGATCGTGCGAGGCGATGGGATTGCGCGTCCAGCAGCCGGGATCGCAGAGCGTGATCAGCTCGCGCAGGCGGGCGAGGGCGGCACGGCCGACCTCGGCGGAGGCGACGCGTTCGCGGGTGGCGAAGGGCGTTTCGCCGGAGGCCACGCAGAACGTGTAGAAGTTCATCAGGCAGTTGATCGGGGCGGCCGGCACCTCGACGTGTCCGGCGCGGGCGAGGGCGAGCAACTCGTCCCAGGTGCGCGGCGCGGAAAAGCCGAGGCTGGCGAGCAGATCGGCGCGCCAGAAGGCGATCGGCGTGGCGGCGTCGATCGCGAGCGCCCAGTGGTGGCCGCCATAGGTATAGCTCGGGTGCGAGGCGCCTACCGAGTTTGCGGCCTGGTCGGCGAGAAATTCGGCCGGCAAGTGCTCGTCGAGCGGAAGGAGGGGGCCGTGCGCGGCGGCGTAGCCGACGAAGGGGTGGTCGATGACCATCAGGTCGTAGTCGGCGGCGAGCTTCTCGACGGGGAATTCCTCGAATGCCTTCAGGGAGCGTTTTTCCCAGACGATTTCGACGTCCGGGTGGAGTTCCTGGAAACGCTGGGCGGTGGCGACGACGGGCAAGAAGCCGCGCGTGTGACCCCAGGTCATGCCGCGAAGGCGGATGGGTTGGCTCATGTAGAGGGGATCGGGGTGGCGCCGCGCGCGCTCGACTCGTAGGCGGCCTCGACGAGCGCCATCGTGCGGGCGGCGTCCTCGACGCGGGTCGGCGGCGCGCCGGCTTCGCCGTCGGCGTGACGCATCACCTCGGCCATGGTGCCGATGAAGGCGTGGGGAAACCAGGAGCCGCCGAGAGGCTCTTCGCGCCATTCGCGCGTGGACGACGAGGCGGAAGGAGACGTGTCCGGGGCGAAGGTGCTGACCTCGAGATAGTCGCGCACACCGCGCGGGTAATCCATGAGGAGGCCGAGCTGCGTCTTGATGGCGCCGCGGGTGCCCTCCCACTTGATGTAGCTCTCCTGATGGCGGAGGCCGAAGTCGTGTCCGTGATTGGTGGTGACGGTGGCGCGGACGCGTTCGCCGTAGTCCAGGATCATCGCGGTGCGCGTGGAGTGCAGGCGCGGCGCGAGCGGGGACTTGAGGGTCTTGGCGTAGATGCCCTCGGGCTCGCCGGCGAAGGAGCGGATGAGATCGAGGTAGTGGATGCTGTGGTAGAGAATCTCCACGCGCGCGGACTGCTCGAGAAAGGTCCACAGGTGCCAGGGCATGTGGACGGTGACGCGCACCTCGATGTCGTGCAGCTCGCCGATCGCGCCGGAGGCGATCAGCTCGCGCGCGGCGAGCACGGCGGGGGCGTAGCGGAGTTGAAAGTTGACCGCGGCGCGCAGGTTTTTGCGGCGGCAGAGCGCGAGCAGCTCGCGGGCGTGGGCGAGGTTTTCGCCGAAAGGCTTCTGGATGAGCACGGCCGCGCCATCGGGCAGGGCGGCGAGCACTCCGGCCAAGGCCGACGCGGGGACCGCCACGTCGAAGACCGCGTCCGCCGGCGCGTCGCGAACGGCGTCCGCGAGGGCAGGGGAAACCCTCGGGATGCCGAAGTCGGCGGCGAGCCGGCGGGCACGGTCAAAATCGAGATCGTGGATGGCCGAGACTTGAAAGCCCGCGAGGCGGTAGGCGGGCAGGTGCGCGTCGCGCACGATGCCGCCTGCGCCGATGATCACGATCGGGCGGGGGCTGCGGGGAAGCAGGGCGGCCAATGGACGGGGCAAATCCACGGTTTTTATTTGCAAAACACAGTTTTATTAGCGAACTCAGGTGCAAGCTTAAAATGCCCAAAAGCCCCGCCTACCCCGTGCCGGCCTTGGAGAAAGGTCTCGATATACTCGAGACGCTTGCCGTGGCGGACGCCCCGCAATCGCTTGCCGAGCTGGCGACCCGGCTGGAGCGGAGCCGCAGCGAGCTATTCCGCATGCTGGCCTGCCTGGAGCAGCGCGGCTACCTCTCGCGCGACGAGGTCTCGGGCAAATACGCGCTGACCCTCAAACTCTACGCGCTCACCCACGCCCACTCGCCGATGGCGAAACTGCTCGGGGCGGCGCGCCGGCCGATGCAGGTCTTGACCGAAAAGACCGGCGAATCCTGCCATCTGAGCGTGCTCGAGCGCGGGCGTCTGCTGGTCGTGGCGCAGCAGGAAAGCCCCGCTCGGGTCCGGCTCTCCATCGAAGTCGGCGGCGAGTTTGATCCGGTGACCACCGCTTCGGGGCGTCTGCTTTTGTCGGCGCTCGAAGAAAACGCGCTCGAAGAGGCGCTGGCCGCGTCGCCGGCGGGCGGGGCCTTGGCGGGACGGGCGCGGACGGCGTTTCGTTCCGGTCTGGGCGAAATCGCGCGGGCCGGCGTTTCCACGGCGGAGAGCGAGACGATCGAGGGCGTGCGCGACGTCGCGGTGCGCGTGGGCTGGGCGGGCGCGGGCGGCGCGGCGCTGGCGGTGACGCGGCTGATGAAGCGCGGGCCGCGCGAGGATGAGGCCGCCTTGGTGAAGGCGTTGCAGGCCGCCGCGGCGGAGATCACGCGCTCGCTCGGTCTTTCGACCACGTAACCGATGTCCAGTTGCTTCCCGGCTTTTGGTCAGGGTGGACGGGCGGGTCCCTCCGCCCGTGGATTGCGTGGGCTGCGCATCGGAAACGGGCGCAGGGACGCGCCCGTCCACCCTCACTTCACTTTATGACCCCACGTTATTTCGAAGACTACACGGTCGGCGCCACGCGCCTCTCGACCGGGCGCACCATCACCGAGACCGACATCGTGATGCACGCCGGCCAGACCGGAGATTTTTACCCGCACCACATGGACGCCGAGTGGTGCAAGACCCAGGACTTCAAGCAACGCATCGCGCACGGCACGTTGATTTTCTCCGTCGCGGTCGGACAGACTGCGGGCGAGATCAACCCGGTGGCGTTTTCCTACGGCTACGACCGGATGCGCTTCATCAAGCCGGTCTTCATCGGCGACACGATCACGGCGCGCTGCACGGTGAAGGAGAAGCGCGATCATCCCAAACGCGTCGACCACGGTATCGTCGTGGAGTTGGTCGAGTCGATCAATCAGCGCGGAGAAACCGTGCTTG
>CBIHRE010000024.1:0-18424 GCA_966212385.1 uncultured Akkermansia sp.
ACGAGCGCATCGGCCGCTCTCGACTCGTCTCCCGCCTCGGCGAAGGCGGCTTCGGCACGGTCTTTCTCGCCGAACAAAACGAGCCCGTGCGCAGGGAGGTGGCGCTCAAGGTCGTCAAACCCGGCATGGACACCCGCGGCGTCCTCGCCCGCTTCGCCGCCGAACAGCAGACGCTCGCGCTGATGGAGCACCCGAACATCGCCCGCGTGCTCGACGCGGGCGCCACCCCCGCCGGCCGGCCCTACTTCGTCATGGAGCTCGTGCGCGGCGAGCGGATCACCGACTACTGCGACCGCCGCCGCCTCGATCTGCGGAGCCGACTGGAGCTGTTTCTCCAAGTCTGCGGCGCCATCCGGCACGCGCACCAGAAGGGCGTCATCCACCGGGACATCAAACCCTCGAACGTCCTCGTGGCCGATTCCGCCGACGGGCCGCCCCTGCCGAAGGTCATCGACTTCGGCATCGCCAAAGCCATCACGGATCACTCGTCCGGAGGCACCCTCGCCACCGGACGCGAGCACCTCATGGGCACGCCCGCCTACATGAGCCCCGAGCAGGCGGAGAACCCCGCCCTCGAAGTCGACACGCGCAGCGACGTCTACAGCCTCGGCGCCCTTCTGCACGAGTTGCTCGCCGGCCGGCCTCCCTTCGACCCCGCCGAGCTCGCCCGGCTCACCCCCGAACGACTGCGCCTCGTCCTCCGGGAACAGGAGCCCGCCCGCCCCTCCGCCCTCGTGGCGCGGTTTTCTCCGGATGAACTTCGCCGCGTGGCCGGGAACCGCGCCCTCGAGCCCGACCGCCTCGCCTCCCTGCTCCGCGGCGACCTCGACTGGATCCTGCTCAAAGCCTTGGAGAAGTCCCCCGCCCTCCGCTACGAGACCGTGAACGGCCTCGCGGTGGACCTGCGCCGCCACTTGGACCACGAGCCCGTCTCCGCCAGCCCGCCCGATCCGTGGTATCGCGCCCGCAAACTCGCCCGTCGCCACCGCGGCGCCTTCGCCGCCGCCGCCGCCGTGCTCGCCGCCCTCCTCCTCGGGCTCGCGACGACCAGCTGGATGTTTGTGAAAGAACGCCAGGCCCGGCGCGAACAAGCCGTGTTGCGCGAGCAGGCCGAGACCTCGGAACGGCGGGAGGCCCTGCTGCGCGAACAAGCCGTCGCCAGGGAAAACATCACCCGCGCCGCCATCGCGGTGAACCAGGGCGACCTCGCGCTCGCCGACTCGCTGCTCGAGCGCGTGAAAAACGTCTCCCCCGAGCTGAGTTTCGACTCCGTGTCCGCCTATCGATCCGTCGGCGAATGGCACGCGCTCGCCGCCCGCTGGGACAAGGCCGCCGAGCGTTTCCGCGCGCTCATGGAGATCGATCGGCTCGACACGTGGGAAATCATCACCCTCGACTACCAATCCTGCGGCGTGGTGTTGGCCGAAAGCGGGGCGCGGGAACCTTACCGCGACTTCTGCCGCGCCGCCCTCGACCACTTCGCGACGATCGACAACGGCGACGCCGCCGGGCGCATCATCAAGACGCTCATCCTCCTGCCGCCGCCGCCCGAGCTGCTGGAGGGACTCCGGCCGCTGATCGAGCTCAACCGCCGGCACTGGCGGCAGGTCGAAGACACGCAGCGGGGCTACCGGCCCGGATGGGAAGTCATCCCCCTCGCCTTGGCCGAACTGCGCCAAGGCGACCATGGAAGCGCGGCCGCCCGCTGCGACCGCCTGCTATCCCAGCGCGGCATGGCCGCCTCGCAGGTCCAGACCTGCCAGCTTATCCGCGCCCTCGCCCGCCATCGCCAGAGCCGCGATCCCCGCGCCCGCGAATGGCTCGCGACGGCCCGAGCCGAAATCGAGAGCCGCTTCGCCGCCGGCATCGAGCGCGGAGGCCAGGGCGACGGATATTGGTTCGACTGGCTTTTCGCCCGCGTTCTCCTGCGCGAGGTGCAGACGGAAATCGAAGGCACGTAGGGCGCGACCGCGAGGCTCCCGGGCCGGGCAGCCCACAGCTCCCACCGCGAGTCCGAAACTTTTTTGGCGGAGATTCGCCGGAAAAGACGCGTTGCCCGTAGCCGACCTCTCGCCGGTCCGTTTCCCCTCGTCCGGGAAGCCGACCTGCGGAGCGGCGCATCTCCAACCCGACACCCCCATGATCAACCGCTTCAACCTCTCCGCTTCATCCGCGTCGCGCCATGTCGGCGCCGCCGCGTTCGCCTTCGGGCTGCTCCCCGCCATCGGGCTCGCCGCCTCGGTCACCTTCCAAACTCCCACCACCTTCACCACCACCTCGGTGCTGGACGCCCCGCTCTCGGTCTCCGGCTACACCAACATCACCCTCGTCCAGGCCCAGAACTTCGGCGGCAACGCGCAATCCGTCACCACCCCCGCGAGCCAGACGATCAACTTCGCCAACGCCCCCGAAAACACCGGTGGCCCCGCAAGCGGCACGGTCTCGGCGGTCTTCTACGGCGGCTCGGAAACCAACGCCAACCTCTTCGCCGGCAACACCGGCAGCGCCGCCTTCGACGCCGTGCTCGACAGTCAGTCCTGGGCGACACAACAGGCCAGCGGCAACCGCCAGACCGTGCGCATCGGCGGCCTCTCCATCGGCCAGACCTACATCGTGCAGTTGCTCTTCTCCGACCAACGCACCGGCAACGGCGGCCGCACCCAGTTCCTCGCCGATGCCACCAGCGGCGGCAACACCTCCGCCACCTTCTCCACCGCCTCCGCCACCTCCGTGCTCGCTTCCTTCTCGGCCACCGCCGTCACCCAGGACATCTTCCTCTTCCCGGGTGTAGGCACCTCCGCGCCCAACGACACCACCGTGGCCGCCTTCACGCTCTACAGCGCGACCGCCATCCCGGAGCCCGCCTCCTTCGCCAGCGTCGCCGGCTTGCTCGCCCTGGGCGCCGTCGGCCTCCGCCGTTCCCGTCGTCGCTGATCCGGCGCCACCGGGCCCGTGATTCGTTCCTCCGAGGTCGACCGCCGAACCGGTCGGCCTTTTCACTCTCAATCCGCCGTTCACCCCGCCTCCGCGTTTCCCCGTGTCCACCACCTCCTCGCCCTCCCTCGGCCGATGCGCCTGCTCCCGCGCCTCCTCCCGCAGCACGTCTCGCCGCCGAATCCTCGCGCTCGCCTGCGCCCTCCTGCTGCCCGCGTCGGCGCTGATGGCGGACTACGTGATGCCGGATCTGCCGCCCATCCCCTCCGTCCCGACGCCCCAGCCGGTCAACACCGTGCCGCTCGGCGACATCAACGCCTTCCCCGAGGTGAAGCTGGATTTCCCCATCGCCGCGGGTCCCGTCGCCCCCACCTGGCCCTCGATCGCCGCCAACCTTCCCGTCGACTCCGCCAAGCTGCGCGCCGCCAAGTTCGGCATCTGGATCCACTTTGGCCCCCAGGCCTCCGGCGAAAGCGGCGACTGGTATGCCCGCCGCCTCTACACCCCGGGCACCACCGCCTACAACAACCACCTCTCGCGCTTCGGCCACCCGTCCGAGGTCGGTTACAAGGAGGTCCTGCGCGACTGGAACCCGTCCGGGCTGAACCCCGCCGGACTCGTCTCCCTTTATCAACAGGCCGGCGCCCGCTTCCTTCTCATCCAGGGCGTTCACCACGACCAGTTCGACCTCTGGAACTCCCGCTACCAGCCCTGGAACGCCACCCGTCTCGGCCCGCACCGCGACATCCTCGGCGAACTCACCGCCGCCGCCCGCTCCGCCGACATGGCCTTCGGCATCACCTTCCACCACGAATACTCCTGGTGGTGGTGGCAGACCGCCTTCAACGCCGACACCAGCGGCGCCAAGGCCGGCGTCCCCTACGACGGCCGCCTCACCCTCGCCGACGGCGTCGGCAAATGGTGGGAAGGTCTCGACCCGCGCCTGCTCTACGGGATCGACCTGCGCGAATACCAGGGCGTCGCCTCCGCCGCCGCCACCGACTGGAGCCCCCCGCCCGCCGGCCTCTTCTCCGGCCACCTCGACTACGCCCGGTGGTATAACACCTGGTGGGCCCTGCGCATGATCGACGCCATCGAGAAATACGACCCCGACTTCGTCTACACCGACGGCACATCATCGCAGCCTTTCAGCGGCAACGGCACCGGCACCGGCTACAAGTCCGACGCCATGCAGCGCGTCCTCGCCCACCTCGCCAACCGCGCCATCGAGCGTCGCGGTTCCGTGAATACGCACGCCGTGGTCAAGTTCCACTCCGGCGACCGCCTCACCACGACCTTCGAGAACAACTACCCGACCGCGATCAAGAACGACCAGCCCTGGATCGGCGAGGTGCCCGTCGGCGACTGGTTCTACGGCCCCGGCTTCACCTACGACTCCGGCATGATCGTCCGCTACCTGCTCGAGTGCGTCTCTCGCGACGGCGCGGCCGCCATCTGCGTCTCGCCCAAGCCCGACGGCAGCCTCGACGCCGGCAGCACCTCGATGCTCCAATCGGTCGGCCAATGGATGACCGTGAACGGTGCCGGCATCTACGGCAGCCGCGCCTGGGCCAAATACGGCGAGGGCACCCGCACCCTGCCCTGGGGCAAGCTCGGCTCCGCCCAGGCCAACTACGCCTTCACGACCTCCGACTTCCGCTTCACCGTCGGCGCCGACAAGTGCCTCTACGCCTACTGCATGACCGTCCCCGCGCCGGGCTCGCAGCTCCGCATCGCCTCGCTCGGCACCTCCGCCGGCCTCCTCGCCGGCCCCATCCAGCAGGTCTCGCTCCTCGGCTCCGCCGCCCCGCTCGTCTGGTCCCAGGAAGCCGACGCGCTCGTCATCACCTGCCCCGCCTCGATGCCCTTCCAGACCGCCGTCTGCTTCAAGATCGGTCCCGCCGCCGCCATCGGCATCGCCCCGCCCGCCAACGTCTCCGCCGCCTCGCAGACCGACCGCGTCGACCTCGCCTGGTCCGCCGCCGCCGGCTCCACCTTCACGGTCGCCCGCGGCGTCTCGTCCTCCGGCCCCTTCACCACGCTCGCCACCGGCCTGAGCTCCGGCGCCTACGCCGACACCGCCGCCGCGCCGGGCACGCTCTACTACTACACCGTCACCGCCCACGCCGACGGCATGAGCTCGCAACCCTCCTCGCCCGTGGCCGGCGTGGCCATCGGCTCGGCCGCCCCCACCTGGGCCACCGCCGACATCGGCGCGGTCGGGGCCGCGGGCTCCCTCCGGCAATCCGGCGACGTCCTCGTCGTTGAAGGGTCGGGCGCCGACATCTGGGGAAGCTCCGACGAATTCCGTTTTGTCTACAAGGCGATGACCGGCGACTGCGCCGTCACCGCGCGAATCGCCGGCCTGCAAAACACCTCCGGCTGGGCCAAGGCCGGCGTCATGGTCCGCCAGTCCCTCGACGCCAACTCCGCCTACGCCCTCAACTTCGTCTCTCCCGTCAACGGCATCGCGTTCCAACGCCGCGCCACCGCCGGCGGCTCGGCCGGCGGCATCGGCGAAAAAGCCGGCGTCGCCGCCCCCCAGTGGCTGCGCCTCCTGCGCTCGGGCGGCACCTTCAGCGCCTACCACTCCGCCGACGGCGTCGCCTGGACGCTTCTCAACACCACCACCCTCTCGATGACCGGCACCGTCTACGTCGGCCTCGCGGTTTGCAGCAACAACGACGGCGCGCTCAACCAGGTCGTCGCCACCAACCTCTCCGTCGGCGCGCTGCCTCCGCCCGACGCGCCGACCCAGCTCGCGGGCTTCGGCGGCAACACCCAGGCCTCGCTCACCTGGACCGCCTCCACCGGCGCGGCCAGCTACACGATTCAGCGCGCGACCGCAGCGGAAGGCCCCTACACCACGGTCGCCAGCGGGATTGCCTCCACCTTCTACACCCAGACCGGCCTGGGCAACGGCACCACCTATCACTACCAGGTCCAGGCCGTGAACACCAACGGCGCCAGCCTGGCCTCGGCGCCCGTGTCCGTCACCCCCGCTCCGCTCAGCCTCCCTTCCGGCTGGGCCCAGCAAGACGTCGGCGCGGTCGCGGCGGCCGGCTCCGGCGGCTACTCCAACCGATCCTTCCTCATCACCGGCTCCGGCGCGGACGTGTGGTTCGCCGAGGACGAGATCCGCTACGCCTACGTCCCGGTCTCCGGCGACTGCACCATCACCGCCCGCGTGCGCTACCTGCAAAACGTCCACCCCAACGCCAAGGGCGGCGTCATGATCCGCGAATCGCTCACCACCGGCTCCGCCCACGCCATGGTCAACATCACCCCGAGCGCCGGCGTGGAGTTCATCCGCCGCACCGCCACCGGCGGCTCCACCACCGCCGCCGCCACCACCGGTCTGGTCGCGCCGCGGTGGGTGCGCCTCGTCCGCGCCGGCAACAGCTTCACCGCCTATCAGTCGGCCGACGGCGTCGCCTGGACCCAGGTCGGCACCCCCGTGACCGTCACCATGGGCGCCTCCGCCTACATGGGACTCGCGGTGAACAGCCACCTCGACGGCACCCTCTGCCAAGCCTGGTTCGACGAGGTGTCCACCACGCCCGCCAGCCTGCCGCCCCCCGCGCCGACCGGACTCTCCGCCACCGCCGGCGACTCCCGCGTCCAACTCGCCTGGACCGCCGCCGCCGGCGCCACCGGCTACACCGTGAAACGCGCAGCCTCCGCCGCCGGCCCCTACGCCACGCTCGCGAGCGGACTCGCCGCCACCGCCTACCTCGACACCTCCGGCCTGAGCAACGGCTCGACCTACCACTACACGATCGCCGCCACCAACGCCGCCGGCGTCGGCGACGCCTCCGCGCCCGTCTCCGCCCGTCCGCTCAGCCCGGCCATGACCTGGCGGCTTCAATACTTCGGCGACATCGCCGCCACCGGCCAAGCCGCGGACGACGCCGACCCAGACGCGGACGGCCGAGCCAACCTCGCCGAATACGCCTGCGGCTCGTCGCCGCTTTCCGCCGACTCCGCCCCGCTGCTTGTCGCCGGCACCCGCACGGACGGCGCGCCCCATCTCACCCTGAGCTTCACCCGCCGCAGTCCCGCCGTGGCCGCCACCGTCGTCGAAGCCAGCTCCGAACTCTCCACCTGGACGCCCGTCGCCAGCCTCACGGCCGGCCTCGACGCCTGGAGCGGAAGCGCCGCGGTCGAAGAGATCCCTGTCGGCGAACTGGTCCGCGTCACCGTGCAAGATCCGGCCACGCTCGAAGGCGAAGTCCGCCGCTTCCTGCGCGTCCGCTTCACCAGCCCCTGACCCAAGTTTGAAAATCAAGGTGGACGGGCGGGTCCCTCCGCCCGTTTGCGCATCTCTCGCGCCGCGCACCCACGACCGAAGACGCTGCCTATTCAGCAGCGTCTTCGTTTTTTCCTCGCCGTCCCACCTGTCCTAGTTCAACTAGGACAGCATGCTTCCCTTCGCCGTCGAAATCAAAGCGGGCCAGCCCGTGGCGGAGCAGATTCTCTACGCGGTGAAAAAGGCCGTGGTCGGCGGACAGCTGCGACCGGGTGATCGATTTCCCTCGGTGCGCGTGCTCAGCCAGGAGCTCCGGATAAACCCCAACACCGCCCACAAAGTCATCGCCGCGCTCGTCGCGGAAGGCGTGCTCGTGACCACGCCCGCCGTCGGCAGCGTCGTCGCCGAACCGACCGCCGGCGGCTCCCGCGAGCGCGCCGAGTTGCTCGGCCCCGAGCTGGAGCGGCTCGTCGTCGAGGCCAAGCGCCTCGGGCTCGATCTCGACCAGGTGAAGGCCGGCCTGACCAAACACTGGAACCGGCTCGGCGGCTGAGCGCGGGCGCTTCGCGCAAACCTCTTTAGTTACCATGCACATCATCGAAACCCGCGGTCTCACCCGGACCTTCGGCCACACCGAGGCCGTCCACGATCTCGACCTCGCGCTCGCGCCCGGCGGCGTCACCGCCCTGCTCGGCCCCAACGGCGCCGGAAAATCGACCACGATCCGGCTCCTCATGAATCTGCTCACGCCGACCGCCGGCTCGTCCCGCGTGCTCGGCGTCGACTCGCGCAAGCTCGGCCCGCGCGAGTTCGCCCGCATCGGCTACGTCTCCGAAAACCAGGAGCTCCCGCTCTGGATGACGGTGCGGGGCTTCCTCGACTACTGCCGGCCCTTCTACCCTCGCTGGGATCGCGAGCTGGAGCGCACGCTGCTCGCGCAGCTCGACCTGCCGCAGGATCGCAAGCTAGCCCACCTCTCGCGCGGCATGTTGATGAAGGTCAACCTGCTCTCCTCGCTCGCCTACCGGCCGGAGTTGCTCGTGCTCGACGAGCCTTTCGCCGGGCTCGATCCGCTGGTGCGCGAAGAATTCGTGCGCGGTCTGCTCGAGGTTTCCGGTCTCGGCGATTGGACGGTCTTCATCTCCTCGCACGACATCGAGGAAGTGGAGCGCTTCTGCGACCACGTCGTCCTGCTCGACGCGGGGCGAAAGCAGGTCGACGAGAGCACGGAGAATCTGCTCGCCCGCTTTCGCCGCGTCGACGTGCAGCGCCCGGACGACACGCCCATCACCGACCTGTCCGCCTCCGGCTGGCTCGAAATCCAGCACTCGGGCCGACGAAGCTCCTTCGTCGAGCCACGCCACGAAGCCGGCGAAACCAAGAGCGCCTGCGCGGCGTTTTTCCCCGGCGCGAGCGTGTCGGTGGCGCCGATGAGCCTGCGCGAGATTTTTCTCACGCTCGCCCGCGAGGGCCGCGCCAAAAACCGTCAGCAGACCGCCGCCGCGCGATGAACCTGATCGCCCACATCGTCCGCAAAGACCTGCGTCGACTGGCGACGCCGCTGGGCGCTTGGCTGGCCCTGGTCATCGGCAAATCCGCCGCGCTCGTCGTCTACGCGCGCGGCTCCGCGCCTTGGCCGGACGAGTGGCTCGGGCCGGCGGCCGCCTGCGTCAACGGGCTAGAGATAATACTCGGCTACTTGATCGCGGTGCTGCTCGTGCTCGAAGATTCGCCAACCGATGGGCGCGCGCTCTGGAAAACGCGCCCGATCTCCGGGGCCACCTTGCTCAAGGCCAAGCTCTGCGCCGCCGCGCTCGCCTTTGTCGCCGTCCCGGTGCTGCTGCTGATTCCGGTCTGGCTCGTCGCGGGCTTCGGCCCCGGAGAACTCGGCCTCGCCGCGCTGGACTGGGTGTGCGTTCGCGGCGCGCTGACCCTGGTCGCGTTGACGATGGCGGCCGTCTCGGGCGGACTCGCGACCGCGATTTTCGCTCCGCTCGCGCTCGCCCTGCCCATCGGCCTCGGTGCGTTCGCGAGTTGGACGCCGCCCGGCGAGCTGGTCGGCGTATTGATCTTCGTGGTGATCGCGGGCGGACTGACGCTGGCGCTTCAGTATGCCACGCGTCACCGCGCGGCGGCGACCTTCGTCTGGACCTTGGGCGCGGGCTACGCAGCGACAGGAATCGTCGGCGCATTTAAGTCGCCGCCCCCGGCGAAGGTCGAGGATTGGGCTGCGGCCAAGGATGGCCTGCCGGTCGCGGTGGGCTCGACCCAAGAGACGAGCGCCGGACACGTCCGCATCTTCTCGGTGACAGCCGGCACCGTGACGCGGCTCAGGGAGAACGGCTTCATCCGCGAAGCCCGCACGCCGACGTTCGTCCGCCTGCGCGAAGCCCGGCTTGGCTCGACGCTTTTTTCCAAGGCCATCGAGCCGGAGCCGGTTTTCCGCTGGCAAGCGGCCTCCGACGAAGCGGGGGAATCTCAAGCAAGACGACGCGGGCAGGCGCGCGCCGCCTCGATCCAGGTGATCGCTTTCAGCGTCGACCTTCCGACCGGAGCCGAAGCGCGCGCGAGCTGGCATGGCTGGCGGACGCGCATCGAAGACGAAGTGAAGAAGTGAATACACGCCCATGAAACTGATTTTCCACATCGTCCGCAAAGACGCCGCACGCATCCGCTGGCTCTGGCTCGCTTGGCTCGGCGTGCTCGCGGCCAAACTCGGCCTCGCGCTGTGCCTCGCTCTTGGAGGCATAGACCGACTGAACGCCCTCCCCGCGCCGGGGCCGAGTCTGCTCATCCTAAACGCGCTCGACGCGGCTCTCGTCTACCTGCTCGCCGCTTGGATCATGCTGGAGGACGCGCCGATGAATGATCGGCACTTCGCTCGCACGCGCCCGGTGTCGCGCGGCACGCTGCTAGCGGCGAAAATCGTCGGCGCGCTCACGCTGTTTTGGCTGCCCGCGGTCGCGGTCTGGCTACCTTGGTGGATCTACTGCGGATTTACCGCGGGCGACATCTGCGCCGAGGCGGCCATGACGCTCGCGGGCACGATGCTCCCCGTGCTGCCGGCCTTCCTGGTCGCCTCGCTGGTGGACTCGTTTCGCCGCGTGCTGCTCTGGACGCCCGTGTGGATGGGCGCGCTGATCATCGCCGTGCCGCTGCCGTTCATGTGGATGCTCAGCCGCTCGGTCGGCGCGAGGGGACCCCGCGATAATCTGGATCTTCTCGGCCTCTGGCAGTCGCGCTTTCTGCTCGCGGGCGCCGCGCTAGTCGGCGGAACGGCGCTGTTGCTTGTCTGGCAGTTTTTCCGCCGCAAACCTCGCGAAACGGCGGTGGCGCTGGCGGCGGGCTTCGCAGTGATTTGGGCCATCGTGCTGCACGCGCCGTGGAATTTCTGGCCGGACCGTGGCGACTGGGCGGAGACGCACCCCGAACGGGCGCGCGGCGTGGAACCGGAGCTGGTGTCCGCGCGGCTGAAGCCCGGCGGCGCGCTGCAGCTCGGCTGGCGGGCGAACATGCCGCCGGACTCCGCCCTGTGGCCGATGCGCACCGCGTTGAGATTGAGCGACAAAAACGGCGTGCTCGACGACGGAGAACGATGGCATGCTACGCGGCGCGACGACAGCCCGCTGATCTGGACGAGACTTGATTTCGGCGCCAGCCCTTCGCGCCCCATTGAACAGCCCCCTACCGCGTGGCTGGGGCCGATATATGGCGAAAGCCTGCCGTATTGGTCCGAGGAGAGCTTCTTGCTTTATGCCTGGCCTTCATACCGAGCCATCGTCCGCAACGACGACGCGCCGCTACGGTTGCAGGGCAGGATGTTGCTCGCCCAGGTGGAGTATCGCGTGCCAAGACCGCAACCGGTGGCGCCGGGGATACTGCACTCGAGCGAAGGACGCAAAATTCGCATCGTTGATACGGTGCAGGACGCGCAAGGTATCGAGGTAAGCGGATTTTACACTCGCCGGGAGGAGCCGTGCCAGCGTCGCTGGGCGGAGTTTTTCGCGCCCTTGGCGTTCCGAAGAGCGCAAGAATCCTTGGACGGAGACGGGCTGGCGTTGATCGACGGATGGAATCGAAAGAGGAAACCCGTAATGAACCTACGATGGTGGAACCATCCGTCGTGGAGTTCCCTATATGCGGGAGGCAGCGCCACAGAGCCAACGCTCGGCGGGGTAAAGATGCGACGCTTTCAGCTGTCCGCGTTTCCGCCGACGATCCTGAAAAACGGGCGGCCTTCGCAAGAGCCCGTCACCGACGAGTGGCTCGCCGGCCTGCGACTCGTCGCGGTGGAGCGACGCGAGACGGCGCGCTTCCTCCGCGATGTCACGGTCGATCGATTGCAAATCACCGCCGACGGCGATCCCGGCCGCGACTGAACCGCCGGCGCGCGAACCACCGGCGCCCCGCGCGGATCAGGCACCGCCTCCGCTCTCGCCGAAGCGAAAGCGACGCAGGAAACACAGGATGGCGACCGCCAGCGCAAGCACCTGAAGCCCCATGACGCCCTCCTGATACCGGTAGTAGTGGCTCACCAGCACATAGGGCCCGAGAACGCCAAGGTAGAGCCACAAGGCCAGACTCACCCGCCGCCGCAGCCCTCGCGGAGCCCAGGCCAGCGCCGCGATCCATGCGAGCGTCGGCAGGCCGCTCACCGCGATCTCGGCCAGGCTGAGAAAACCCCACCAAGACCGCTTGCGCTCGTCCGCGTCGTTGAGCTGCCACGCTGCGCGGAGAAACTCCCCGGCCTCGGGCGATAGCCGCGCCAATTGTCGCTCGCGCTCCGCGTCGCTCGCGCGGAGAAAAAGAAAATCCCACCGATCCGGCGCGGATGCGGGCACGAGCAAGCGGGCCCGAACGAGCTCCTCGCTCACCTTTTCCGGGATGTGCCCGCCCACCTGAAACGTGTCGCGGCGGCGCTCCATCAAAACGAACGCGTTGGCCGCCCGGTTTCCGACCTGCCCTAGAAAGCGCCCGGGATTTTCCGCGATGAGGCGAAAGGCCTCCGCCTCGTGCCGCTCCAGAAACGCCTTCTCGCCCTCCTCGACATACCGGGCGCGCGTCTCCGCGTTTGCATAGGGATGGAATTTAAACGTCGAGTGGGTCGGAACTCCCGTCCGCGAATTCTCCAAGGTCTGCCAGAGCTCGAAGCCGCCGTTCGTTTTCACCGGCGCCCAGATCCCCGTCGCGGCGTGCACGCGCAAACTCCATCCCGCGAAACACGCCCAGCCCAAAACCAGCGCGGGCAAGGCGGGCCGCAGCCCGTGACGCCAGAGCGCGGTGCTCCGGACGCGCCACAGCGCGCAGGCGCGCGCGGCCATCGCTCCCGAGACCGCCACAAAGAGGACGGGGCTCGAAAACGCGGCCAAAGCCATGCCGATCACGAGGGAAGGCGCGGCGCGGCCCCGCCGCAACGACACCATCCCTTGGAGGCACAGCACCGCCAAAAAGGCGATCCACCATCCGTCGTGCAGGGTCGTCGTGACGGAGTCCCACTGCGCCCAACCCACCACGACGATCCACGCCGCGAAAAAAGCGGCGGCGCGCGCCGCCCCTCCCGTCCCCCAGCTCCGCAAGACGCTCCAAAGCAGCCCCGCGGCCGTCCCCAAGCACAGACATTTCAGCGCGATCAGCGCAGGGATGAAGGCCCCGCCATACTCGCGACCTTCGCCGCCGGTGAGAAAGTTCACCACCCATAAAATCACGGAATAGGCGGGCGGCATCCATCCCGTGGCCCCGGTTCCCGCGTGGAAGGGATCGGCAAATCCCCGCCCCTCCGCCAGCGCGACCGCGATTTCGAAATACTCCCCGCCAAGCTCCCGGTGCCGCGGATGCAAACCGGCGTGGTTTTGCACGAGATTCATCGCCACGCAAAGAAGTGCGGCAAACATCCCCACGCGGAACGAGGACGAGGCCCACCCCCGGCCCAAGCAACCGGGCGACACCGTCTTTGGCGACTCCGGCTGGCCTGTGGCGGAGGTGGGGGCGGGCGTCATGTTTGTTCCAAAACCACGCCCGCCATCGCCGATCCTGTCACGCGTCAAATCGAGCCCTCCACCCGCCTCGACAGCCCCGACTCGCGCCGTGGCGGGCGGGCGGCCCGGCCTCGTCTGCGGCGTCCGCCCAGGTTCGCCCGCCAAACGACAAACGCGGCCTCCGAAACCGGAGGCCGCGTTTGTTTTTGCAGGGGATGTTTCCCGAGACGGAAGGCCGCTCAGAAGAAAGTCAGATACTTGCCCTGCGCGAGACGCTGGATGAGGAGCGCGAGCTCCATCGCGTGGTAGTCGCCCCACATGCAGGCTTCGCCGTTCGGCACCTTCTGGCCGTGCGCGACGTGGTCCCAGCCGTTGGGGCGGTGATACACGCTGTGCAGGAGGAGGCCCTGGTGTTTCGCGTCGGTGCCGAGGTAGGCGTCGGTGAAGAGCGTGTCGGCCACCGTGAGGCCGGCCTGGAGATAGCGCGCGCCGGCCTTCTTGTCGCCGCGGGCCTGGAGCCAGAGGCCGAGACGGATGAAGCCCTGCGCGGCGATGGCGGCGGCGGAACTGTCGACCGGCTCGTGCTTGTTGTAGATGTCGGCCTTTTTCTTCCGGATGTCGCCGAGCTTGTGGCTGTGGAGCGCGGCGCTGTCCCAGTAGGGCACGCCGTCGAGGGCGGAGTAGCCGTCGATGTAGTAGTCGGAGGTGGCGCGAGCCGTCTCGAGGAAGAGATCGGTCACGGCGCGGCGGCCGCCGATGGCGTCGAGGTCGGCGCCCTTCACGGTGTCGAGGAACTCGAGTTGCTCGGCGAAGCCGCAGATGATCCACGCGGCGCCGCGGGTCCAGGTGGTGAAGGGCGAGAAGCCCTGCTGCGAGCTGGGGCAACGGAACTGGCCGTCGTTGCGATTGAAGATCGACTCGTGGGCGACGCGGCCGCGCACGTCGTAGCTGTCGCGGCCCTGGCCGAAGAACACGTTGAAACGCGCGGTCGTCGCGGCGTGGGTGACGGCGCGGTGGAGGAGGTTGATGGGCTTGTCGCCCTCGCCCATGAGCACGTGGCCGAGCTGGTGCGCGACTGCGAGGGAGCGCATCGAGCGGATGGTGTCGGCGAAGAGGGACTGCGGGCCGTTGAAGGAGTAGACGTAGCCGCTCGGCGCGACGCCCGGGCTGCCGGCGACGGGCGACCAGGGCGCGGTGGCGTTGGTCGTCACGAAACGCGCGGCCTGCACGGCGCCGGAGGCCTTGAGCGCCATCTCGGTGTAGTTGATCTCGTCCTGCGTGCCGGCGGCGCGGCCCTCGAGGATGAGGCGGCGGAGATTGCCGTAGGTGGAGACGTTGTTGAAGCCGTGGTCATGGACGCCGACGTGCGACACGTGCGAGGCCATGTACTTCACGGTTTTCTCGCGGCCGAGCTTCAGCATCTGCTCGTCGCCGGTGGCGTCGTATTGGAGGAACGACATGCCGAACTGGAAGCCCTGCGTCCACTCGGTCCAGCCGCGCGAGGTATACTTGCCCTTGATGGTGAAGACCGGCGTGCCCTGCGCGGGGTCCCAGGACTTGTTGATGAGGTCGATCTTCTGGCCGGAGAGCTCGAAGAGGCGGGTGATCTTCTTCTGGAGCTTGGCGGGGGTGAGGGTGGCGTTGATCTTCATGGCGTCGGTTCGGAAAAGAAAAGGAAGCCGCCAGCCAGCCCGCCCCCGGCGCCCGGGGCAAGCGGGCAACCGGCGCCCGGTCGGCTCCGGCCTAGCGGAGGTCGTCCGCGTGCTAGGGCGTGTCGGCGGGCGTTGCGTTTGGAGGGCGGGCCGCCGTGCCCGCCGCCTTTGGCCAGGCGCGGACGGCGCCGCGCCCTCCAGCCGGCTATGATCCGACGCCTACTCCGCCACGCCCTCGGCCATCAGCCCCGCGTAGATGCGCGCCGCGGCGAGCAGCTCCTTGATCGAGGCGCGCTCGTCCACCGCGTGAAAATCCACGCCGCCCGGACCGTAGCCGAGCGTGGGGATCTTCAACACCTGCGCGAAAAACTGCATGTCGTTGAAGCCCGTGGAGCAGCCGAAGACCGGCCGGCAGCGCCGCTCGCGCGCGACGTGCTTCGCCAAGGCCTGCGCGAAAGGATGCTCGGGCGGCGCGTAGCTCGGATGGTTTTCCGACACCTTCGCCACCGTGATGCGGCACTTCGGGATCTCGCGCGCCGCGGCGGCGAGAAACGCGCGCAACTCGCGCTCCGCCTCCGCGGCGGTCTCGGTCGGTATGACACGACGATCGATGCTGAAGCGCGCGAGCGCCGGCACGGTGTTGATCTTGCCGCCCTCGCCGCTGGAAAACACGCCGCCGATGTTGAGCGTGGGGTGCCGCACCGAGCCGTCCGGCGCCTTGAAACTGCGCTCGCCGATGCGGCGTCCATGCTCGCCGAGCGCGGTCACGAGCCGCGCCATGTGCTCGAAGGCGTTGACCCCCGCCGAGGGCACGCTGCCGTGCGCGGCGCGGCCGTGCACCGTCACCTCGAGCCACACCACGCCGTTGTGCCCGCAGCCGATCATGCGGCCCTCGCCGCCCTCCATCACGACCGCGTAGTCGGGGCGGATGCCGCCATGCTCGACGACCCAGCCGGCGCCAAGCGCGGAGTCGGTCTCCTCGTCGGCGGTGAAAGAGACCTCGATGTCGAGCGCCGGCCGCGTGCCGGTGGCCCGCAACGCGCGCAAGGCCAGCAGGAGACTCGCGATCGCACCCTTCATGTCGGCCGTGCCGCGCCCGTAAATCCAGCCGTTCTCGGTCTCGCCGGAAAACGCGTCCCCATGCCGCCACTCGCCCGAGACGGGCACCACGTCGTAGTGGGCGTTGAAGTGCAGGGTCTTCCGCTTCGCTTCACCCGCGCCGGCGGCCCCGGCCCCTCCGGCCCGCGAACGCGGCGCGGACAGACGCCCGAGCACGTTCCAACGCGGTTTGCCCCATTGCTCGCGCGGCAGGGCTTTTTTCACCAAGGCGTCCGGCACGCGCGGCCGCCGCACCACGAGCCCGGCGGCCTTCAGCTCGGCGGCGAGCAGGCGCGTGATCTCGTCGTAATGGTCGCCGGGCGGATTGACCGTCCGCAGCCGGACCAGCCGCGCCAGCAAGTCCACCAAGTCCTTCTCGCGGGCGTCGATGTAGGCGGCGGGCGTCATGCGGACCACGTTTCCCGCGCTGTCCCCGGCGCGCAAGCCGGACCTTCCCGACCGCGGCGGCTCGCGCAGGGGATTCCCCGCGCGGGCTGGACCTTTGACAAGCCGCGCCGCCCGGGACTTCGTTGCCCGCATGTCGTCCCTCGCCGACCTACGCAAAGACTACAGCCTCGCCGGGCTCCTCGAAAAGGACCTCGCGAAAGACCCTTTCCGCCAATTCGAAAAATGGTTCCAGGAGGCCGAGGCCGCGAAGCTCATCGAGCCCAACGCCATGACGCTCGCCACCACCGGCGCCGACGGCCGGCCCTCCGCGCGCACCGTCCTCCTCAAGGGCCTCGATGGCCGCGGCTTCGTTTTCTACACCAACCACGAAAGCCGCAAAGGCCGCGAACTCGCCAACATCCCGCGCGCCACGCTTGTTTTCCCTTGGCTCGCGCTCGAGCGCCAGGTCGTCGTCGAGGGCGCCGCCACCCGCGTCACCCGCGAAGAGAGCGAGGCCTATTTCCACTCCCGCCCGCGCGCCAGCCAGCTCGGCGCCTGGGTTTCGCAGCAAAGCAGCGTCATCACCGGCCGCGCCACGCTCGAGGACGCCCTCAAGGCCCTCGAACAGAAATACGCGGGCAAGGAAGTGCCCCTTCCGCCGCACTGGGGCGGCTACCGCGTGTCGCCCGAGATCGTGGAATTTTGGCAAGGCCGGCGCAGCCGCCTCCACGACCGCCTGCGCTACCGCCGCGACCCGAAGACCAACGAGTGGACCATCGAGCGCCTCGCTCCCTGAGTCGCGCCCAGGAGCAGGGAGCAAGGGGCTTGGAGCCAGCCAAGACCCCTGGCCCGCGCCACCAGCTCCCAGCTCCCCGCTCCTCGCTCCTCGCTCCCTGCTCCTAGCTCCACGCCCACCGCTCGTATGTTCCTTCACCTCGTGCGCCACGCCCACGCCCTCTCGGAGGACGAGGATCGCTCGCGACCGCTCAGCCCGCGAGGCCGCGGCGAAGTAGCCCGCCTCGCCCGCTTTTTGGGGACCTGCGGCGTGTTTCGCCCCGCCCAGATCTGGCACAGCCCGCTCGTCCGCTCCCGACAGACCGCCGACGAGCTCGCCGCCCGGCTGCTTCTCGTCGACGCCCTTCGCGTCGAGATTCCCGGCATCGAGCCAGAGGACGATCCCCGCGAACTCGCCGAACGCCTCCATCTCCATCCGAAGGACCGCGGCGATATCGCCGTCGTCGGCCACGAGCCCCACCTCTCCGCCCTCGCCTCTCTTCTCGTCCGCGGCAAGGCCCGGCCCGACCTCTTCGTCCTGAAAAAGAGCGCCCTCCTCACGCTCGAGCTCACCGACGCCACCCACAAGAAATCCGGGCACCCCCGCTGGCGCGTGCGCTGGCAAATCTCCCCCGAGCTTCTCCCTCCGCCCCTCGCGCCCGCCTCCCCCGTCTCCAGCCTCGTTCCTCCGCCCCCTTCCCCATGAAGATCCTCCTCACCGGCGCCTCCGGCCTCGTCGGCGCCGCCTTCGCCGAATCCGCCTCCCGCCGCGGCCACCATGTGGTCGGCATCGTCGGCCGCGCCACCTTCCAGATTCCGGGCCTCGCGGAAAAACGCTCCGTCGACCTCGCCGATTCCGCCGCGCTCACCAGCCTCGCGCTCGAGACCTTTCCCGACGCCATCGTCAACTGCGCCGCCGTCTCCGAGCCCGCGCAATGCGACGCCGATCCCGCCCTCTCGCAACAGCTCAACGTCGCCCTCCCCGCCACCCTCGCGCGTCTCTCCCACCACCTCAGCGCGCGCCTCATCCACCTCGCCACCGAGCAGGTTTTCCCCGGCGACGCCCCGCCCTACACGATAGCATCGACCCCGCGTCCGCTGAATCTCTACGGCCGCCAGAAACTCGAGTCCGAGAAACAGGTCCACGCCGCGGCCGCCGAGTTCGCCGTCACCCTCCGCGCCCCGCTCCTCACCGGCAACAGCCCCTCCGGCGCGCGCAGCCTCCACGAACGCCTCCTCGCCGACTGGGCCGCCGGCAAGACCCCGCGCCTCTTCCGCGACGAGATCCGCCAGCCCTGCACCGCGTCCAACCTCGCCGAGGCCATGTGCGAACTCTGCGAACGCCACGACTTCCG
>CBIHRE010000025.1:0-18416 GCA_966212385.1 uncultured Akkermansia sp.
GGGCTGATCGGAGTCGTCGACGAGGCCGGGCTGCGCGAGATCGGTGGGGGTGACGGCGGAGGAGCTGGCGCGCCAGCGCAGGCCGACGAGGACACCGGCGGCGAAGAGCAGGGCCGCGACCACGAGATAAACGACGCCGCGGTTTGTGGAAATGGAACGGGGAGCGTAGGGCGGCGCCGACGCGGGCGGAACGGCGATCAATCGCTGCGCGCTGCGGAAAACGGCTTCGTTTCGATAGCGCGTGCGGGGGTGGCCGGGCGTCGTTTTCACAAACGAGATGCTGTCGGACTGATCGAGCGGGTCAATGTGCGGCGAAGTTACGAATAAACGACGCGCACGGGCCCGCGAAGAGAAGATTTCCTGAGCCGCGGGACGGGAAAAGGCCGAAGGAGATATTTCATTCATGAAACGACTCGCAATGCGCAGGTCGACGGAGAGAACGGCGGGCCTCCGATTTCACCATGGCCCAATCCAAAAAAAACACCCCTGAACGTCCGGTCGCCTCCGCCACTTTCGAGAAGTCCATTCGCGTGCGCCTGAAGGCGCTGGAGATTCCGCCGATCAAGGACGGAATCGTCATCGGCCGCGACGCGGCGATGGGCGGGGACGCGATGCTCCGCACGCTGAAATTGATGACGAACGAGAAGTTCGAGCGGATCCCGCTGAAGGACGACATGATCCAAGACGTGATCGTGCGGACGGCCGTGCTGCGGAAGCTGGGGGCGGAGCGTTTGCTGGCTTTTGTGATCGAGCGGGTGAAGCCCGTGATGAGCGAAAACGAGCTGCTGATGCTCGATATCGAGGTCGAGTTGGTGATCGAGGACAGCCTGTAACAGGTCGGCTCGACGCCAGCTCAGCTCGCCGCGCTCGCGGCGGGCGCTCCCGGTGCGGCGGCCTTGGCCAGGCGGACGGCGAAAACGCTTCCCTCCGTGGCGGTGGATTCGAGCAAGAGGTCGGCGTTTAACCGCCGCGAAGCGTCCTGCGCGATCGCCAAGCCGAGGCCGGAACCGGGTTCGCCGCCCGTCTCCGAGCCTCGCGCGAAGGGGCGGAAAAGCCGGTCGCGATCGGCGAGGGCGACCCCTAGACCGTTGTCGCGGAGTCGGAAGACGATGTGGTCGGCCGTCTCCTCCGAGGACGCCTCGATGCGCGGACGGCGGTCGCCGGGCACGTATTTGACGGCGTTGGCGAGGAGGTTGGCGACGATCTGGAGCAGGGGGACGTAGGTCGCGGTCACGCGGTGGAGCGGGGCGGGCTTGATCACCTCGGCCTGGCGGCTTTTGAGCAGGTCCGAGTGGAAGAGGATCACGTCCTCCCAGATCTCGTTCAGGTCGACGGAATCGGAGGCCTCGGAGCCCAGGTTGTGAATTTCCATCGCGCGGGAGAGCAAGGATTCCGCGAGCAGCTCGAGTTTGGTCGAAGCGTTGCGGATGCCCGCCGCCATTTCGGCGGTGTTGGGCGAAGCGGGTTCGGCGGCGAGGATTTCGGCTAAGCCGCGGATGCTGCGCAGCGGGGCGCGGATGTCGTGCGAGAGCGCGAGCGCGCCGGAGCGAAAAGCCTCGACCGAGGCGCGGAGTTCGGCGGTGCGTTGCTCGACCTTGCGTTCCAAGACCGCGTCAAGGCGGGTTTGCACGGCGTGCAGGCCGGCGAGCCGGGCGTGGGCGGCGCGATTCTCGGCGAGCAACCAGCGAAAGGCGTCCTCGGCGCAGACGAGCCCGACATAGCGGTCGTTCGCGTCGATCACGACGATTTCCGAAAGGGCGTGGCGCTCGATGAGTTCGCACACGAGGTCGGCGGGCTCGTCCTCGCGCACGGCGAGGGGGGCGGTCTGGGAGACGAGATCGGCCAGGATGCGTGTGCCGGCGGAGGCGCGGAGCGCGGCGTCGGCCAGGCGGATCACCCCCCTGAAACGCTCGCCGAGGGGCTCGAGCACGACGCAGCGAAGGGCGCCTTTCGCTCGCATGCAGGCGGCGACGTCGGCGAGGTGGTCCTCCTCGTGGCCGACGACGACGCGCGAGGAGACGAGATCTCTGGCGAGGCTCATGCTTATTTTGACGGAAGCGCGGCGATGATGGTGTCCGCGAGTTTCGCGACGTCGTCGCTCAGGATGGCGGCGAGGGCGGCGTAGTCGCCTTCCTTCCACTCGGTCTCGGGCGCCTCGAAAACCTCTCGGAGGACGACCTCGCCGCCATTGGCGCCGGGGCGGTCGCCGACGCGGACGATCTCGACCGCGCACATGAAGCTGGCGACGGATTTGCCGTCGGGAAGGACGCGGCCTTCGCAGCGCAAAACGGAGACGGAGACGTCGACGTCCCGGCTGGTGTCAAAGGGGTAGGGCTGGGGAAACACGCGCGCGACGCGCTCGGAGACGTGTAGGCGGGCGACGAGCATGCGGTTGATGCCGTTGGCGAGGGGCTCGGCCCAACGGGCGTAGTCCCGGTAGTCGATCTCGTTGTCGCCGCGGCGGACGATCATCGACTTGGCGTCGAGGTAGGGGGCGATCTGGACGGAGCGGAGGCCGACCTTGAGGGTGCCTTGCTTCGCGCCGGCGTTGAGGGCGGCGGTCGAGGGGCCGGTGAGGACGTAGTGGCGGGTGGGATCGGGCGCGGGTTTGGGCAGGAGGCTGCAGCCGCAGAGGGCGAGCGCGAGGGCGAGGCCGGAGGCGGCGCGAAGGACGAGCGGACGGCGGACGGCGAAAGAAAGAGGCATGGCGGCGTCGAAGATGTTTGGCGCGAAGGTCGGGAGGGACGCGAAGGCGAGGGCGGTGCGGGGGAGCTTGCGCGGGGCGGCCTACTTTTTCCCGTCGGTGGCGCGGCCGCTGAGGAGCGCGCTGGGGTTGCGTTCGAGGAAGTCGGCGAGGCGGGCGACGGCGGAGGCGGCTTCGCCGAGGCGGGCGAGGGCCTTGGAGGCGTCGTCGCCGAGGTATTGCTGGGCGTTGATAAAGCGCTTCATGACCACGGTGGTGTCGGTGAGCTGCTGCATGGCGTCGCGCGCGTCGCGGATCGCGAGGTTGAATTGCTCCGCGCCGGGGCCGGCGGCTTTTTCGAGCTCGGCGAGGACGTGGTCGAGGCGCGCGGAGGCGGAGGCGGCGTTGACGAGGACGGCCTTGAGCTCGGGCGATTCGGCGAGGGCGGTGACGGAGCGGCCGGCTGCGGCCCATTCCTTCGATACGGCGGCGAGGTCGGCGGCCTTGATCTGGGCGCGGGTCTCGGCGAGGAGGGCCTGGACCTCGCCGGCGAGGCGGGGGAAGTCGACGCCTTTGATGTTGGCGAGGATCTCGTCGAGGCTGCGCAGGAACTCGGCGCTCTTCGAGGGCACGGCGGGCATCTCGAGGTAGTTCGAGGAAAGGCCTTCGCGGTGTTTGGCCGGGTATGCGGCGGGATCGTAGAAATCGAGTTCCACGTAGAGGAGGCCGGTGGCGTAGCCGATGACGCCTAGCTGGGCGCGGAGGCCGGAGTCGATGAGGCGCTTCAACTCGTCGCGGTCGGAGACGTCGATGGAGTTGCCGAGGCCGTCGGCGACGACGTCGCGGGAGAGTTCGCAGACGACGGCGACAAGGGAGCCGGATTCATGGGTGCCGGGCGTGGCGGGGATGGCGCGGATGTTGAGGCCGACTACGCGGCCGATGCGCACGCCGCGGAATTTCACCGGGGAACCCTCGTCGAGGCCGTGGATGGTCTCGTCGAAGTAGACGATGAAACGCTCGGGCTTGGAGAAGAAGCTGACGCCGCCGAAGGAGAACAGCGCGATGGCGCCGAGGAGGAGGGCTCCAAGGACGAAGAGGCCGACGACGGTGGGGCTGACTTTGGTCTTCACGATGGAGCGGGTGTTGAACCGCGAATGGACACGAATGGACGCGAATGGGAAGAGGCGGCGAGCGGCGTGACCGCGCGGCGGAGGACGGGGCGCGAGGGGAAATCGGGGTTCGCGGGCGGTTTTCCGGATTCGTGTCCCTTCTTGTTCAGTCGCGGTTTTGAAGCGGTGTGGTTCGGGGGTTACTGCGCGGGGCGGGCGGCGGTGTCGAAGCCGTTTTCCCCGGGGCGGGCGCCCCGGGTGAGGAATTCGCGCACGCGTTCGTCAGCGGAGGAGACGGCGAGTTCCCGGGGATCCCCGAGGGCGATGGCGCCGCGGGCGGTCTTGTCGAGCATGAGCACGCGGTCGGCGACGCCGAAGATCGAGTCGAGTTCGTGGGAGACGACGACGCAGGTGGTGCCGAGGAGCTCGCGGATCTGGAGGATGAGTTCGTCGAGTTTGCGCGAGGTGATGGGGTCGAGGCCGGCGGAGGGCTCGTCGAAGAAGACGATGGCGGGGTCCAAGGCGAGGGCGCGGGCGAGGCCGGCGCGTTTCTTCATGCCGCCGGATATCTCGGACGGGTAATAGTTTTCGTAGCCGGCGAGGCCGACTTGGGAGAGCTTGAAGGCGGCGAGTTCGGCGCGTTCGGAGGCGGTGAGCGTGGTGTATTCCTCGAGCGGGAGGGCGACGTTTTCGAGAAGGGTGAGCGAGCTCCAGAGGGCGCCGCTCTGGTAGAGCACGCCGAAGCGGCGGAGCAGGTTACGGCGCTGCACGGCGTCGGCCTCGAGGAAGGATTCGCCGAAAAAGCGCACGTCGCCGGCGGTGGGGCGGTTGAGGCCCACGAGGTGGCGGAGCAGCGTGCTTTTGCCGCAGCCCGAGCCGCCGATGATAAAGAAAATCTCGCCGCGGCGGACGGAGAAGCGGAGGTCGCGGAGGATGGGGTCGCCGCCGTAGCCGCAGTCGATGCCGAGGGCCTGGATGGCGGGCTCGGCGTCGCGGGGGGCGGGGCTGTCGTCGGATTGGCGGGAGGCGACCATGGCTCAGATGCCGAGGATGTTGAAGGCGACGGCGAAGAAGGCGTCGGCGATGATGATGAGCAGGAGGGCCATGACGACGGCCGAAGTGGCGGCGCGGCCGACCCCGGCGGAGCTGCGTTCGGCGAGGAGGCCGCGGTGGCAGCCGGCGAGACCGACGAGGATGCCGAAGACGGCGGACTTGATGACGCCGGAGGCGACGTCGGAGAGGTCGATGGCGGAGATCGTCTGCACCCAGTAGGCGGCCGGCGGGATGTCCAGAACGGTGAGCGAGACGAACATGCCGCCGAGGATGCCCATGAAGTTGGAATAGAGCGTGAGCAGGGGCATCATCAGCGCGAGGGCGGCGAGCTTCGGGATGACGAGGAAATCGACCGGGCGGATGCCGAGCGTCTCGAGCGCGTCGATCTCGTCGTTGGCGCGCATGTTGCCAAGGGGGGCGGCGACGGCGGCGCCGGTGCGGCCGGCGAGGATGACGGCGGTCATCATGGCGCCCATCTCGCGGACCATCGCGAGACCGACGGCGTCGGCGACGTAGATGTCGGCGCCGAATTGGCGCATGAGCACGGCGGCCTGGTAGGCGAGGATGAGGCCGACGAGCAGGCCGATGAGGCTGACGATGGGCAGCGACATCGCGCCGCATTGCTGCATTTCCTCCAGGCAGTCGCGGAGGCGGAACTTTTTCGGGTTTTTCGAGAGAAACACCGAGCTGATGACGCACTCGCCGAGGAAACGGGCGATCTCGCGGGTGATGAGCCAAAGATTGGTGGCGGCGTGGCCGACCGCGGCGACGAGGTCGAGAGATCGGTCGGCGGGGCGGGATTTTTCGCAGGCCTTGGTGAACTGCGCGAGCATGCCGCGCATGGACTCGGGAAGGGCTCCGAGTTCGCAGGGGATTTCAAGCGAGACGGCCCAGGTGCGGACCTCGTGGATGAAGAGCAGCAGCGAGCTGTCCCAATCCCCGAGGTCGCGCGCGAGCTCGATCCGCACGTGTTTCGGCCGGTGTGCGAGGCGTGAAGGGAACCAATCCGGTTTTTCGCGGATGACCTGCCAGGCGCCGCCGAGGATCACGCGGAGCTCGTCCGGCGTCTCCTCGACACGGACCTCGGCCGCGCAGGGCGGGACGACGGGAAGGGCATGGGGCTCCTGACGCGACATCGCCGCGAGAGTGGGCGGGCGAAACGCGACTGCGCAAACGATTCGTTGCGAATGCGGGTGCCGGGCTTCCGGCGCGGGCGGGCGGCCGAGCAGGGTGCATGAGCAGGTGGCCGGCATTGTGTAACCAATAGGGTTACACAATGCCGGGGAACGGCGCCGACGCGGTCGTTCCATCGCTTGGAAACTTGCCGAGCCCGCCGGCCGGGCGCGGTGGCGGTGGAGGCGCTGCGAAGGGGTCGCGGCAAACGCGCCCTTGCGCTGCCCCCGGCGGGGCGTGCTCCAATGGGGAATGACCGCGCGTTTCCGCACCGTGCTCTTCGATCTCGATGGCACGCTCCTCGACCACTTCTCCGCCATTCATCGTTCGCACACCCATGTGCGCCGCCACTACGGACTTCCGGACGCGACGCGCGAGGAGGTGATGCGCGCCATCGGCGGCGGCCTGCCCGAGGCCTTGAAGAAGACGCTCGGGCCGGGCCACGCCCACCGGCTTGAGGAAGCGCTTCCGGTGTATCGCGAATACTGGGATCGCACGATGTTGGACGATGCCGTGCTGTTTCCGGGCGCGTTGGAGCTTTTACGGGAGCTGAACAAAGCGGGCTCGAAGTGCGCGGTCTTCACCAACAAGCACGGCCCCTCGGCGCGCCGCGTGTGCTCGCATCTCGGGCTCGATCCGCTGATCGCGGGCGTCTTTGGCGCGACGGACACGCCCTGGCTGAAGCCGCAGCCGGAGTTCGCCGCCTATACGCTCGAAAAGCTCGGCGCCGAGGCGATCACGACCGCGCTGGTCGGCGACTCGCCCTGGGACGTCGAGGCGGCGAAACGGGCGCGTTTCAGCGGCGGTTTCATGGTGACGACCGGGACGCACACCGAGGCCGAGCTGAGGGCCCACGGCGCCGAGCATGTGGCGCCGGGGTTGATTGACCTGAAGCCGGCGCTGTTCTCGGTTTCGGGCCGCTAAACGCAATCGCTCGCTCCGCCACCGCTCCGCCGACCTTGGCCAACGCCTCCTCCAATCGCACTCCGCCCGACACCCTCACCGGGGTGCTGGAGCGGATCATGTTCCTCAACGAGGAGAACCACTACACGATCGCGGACTTCCGGCCCGACGACGCCGACGACAAGGTGACCATCGTGGGCGCCTTGCCGGGCGTGCAGTGCGGCGAGACGCTGCACCTCCAGGGCGTGTGGACGACGCATTCGCAGCACGGCTCGCAGTTCAAGGTGGAGCGTTTCCGCAGCGAGCTGCCGTCGAGCGTGTATGGGATTCGCAAATACCTCGGCTCGGGTCTCGTGCCCGGCGTGGGCAAGGTCTACGCGAACAAGATCGTCGACGCCTTCGGCACCGAGACCTTTCGCGTGCTCTCGGAGGAATCGGGCAAGCTCCGCAACGTGCCCGGCATCGGCAAGGTCCGCGCCGCCGCGATCAAGAAGGCCTGGGACGAGCAGCGGGCCTTTCGCGAGCTCTACATCTTTCTCCAGACCTACGGCGTCACGCCCGGCCAGTGCGTGAAGCTGATCAACAAATACGGCGGCGAGGCCCGGCAGATCCTGCAGAAGGAACCCTATCGCGTGGCGCGCGAGATCGACGGCATCGGTTTCAAGACGGCGGATCGCATCGCGATCAACCTCGGCTTCGCCAACGACGCGCCGCCGCGCCTCGACGCCGGCATCCTCTACGCCATGGACACGCTCCAGGAGGAGGGCCACACGGCCTTCCGCGAGGGGGAGCTGCGCGACTACACCGCGGGCCTGCTCGAGACCTCGGCGGAGCGCACGGCGGCGCGGATCACGGCGCTGGTCGGTGAGAAGAGCCTCTCGATCCATCAGCCCGCGGGCGTGGCGGAGCCGTTGCCCGGCTCGGCGCTGGTGCAACTGCCCGTGCTCGACCGCGCGGAGCAGAAGATCGCGGCGGCGATCAAGCGGCTCAACGTCGTGCCGAGCGGGTTGCCGCCGATCAAGGTAGACGCGGCCGTCGTGTGGGCGGAGGAGAAGGCGGGCTTCACTTTCGCGCAGGCGCAGCGCGACGCCGTGAAAACGGCGCTCGTATCGAAGGTGTCGATACTCACTGGCGGACCCGGCACGGGAAAGACCTCCTCTTTGCGCGCGCTGGTCGAGATTTTGAAGGCGAAGAAGGCGCGCATCTCGCTCGCCGCGCCCACCGGCCGGGCGGCGCAGCGGCTGACGGAGAGCACGGGCGGCTTTGCGCAAACGCTGCACCGGTTGCTCAAATACGACCCGGCGCGCGGCGGTTTCGTGGCGAACGAGGACCAGCCGCTCGCGACGGATTTTCTCATCGTGGACGAGGCCTCGATGCTCGACACGCGGCTGGCGGCGGCGCTTTTCGCGGCGATCCCGTCGCGCGCGCACCTGCTGCTCGTGGGCGACACGGACCAGTTGCCGAGCGTGGGCGCGGGCAACGTGCTCAAGGACATCATCGCGACCGAGGCGGTGCCGGTGACGCGCCTGAGCGTGGTGCATCGCCAGCAGGGGCAGAGCGAGATCGTCACGACCGCGCACGCGATCAACGGTGGCGATCCGAAGCTGCCGATCGCGGTGGAGACGCTCGACAAGGTGCAGGCCTGGGCGGACCTGACCTTCATCGTCGCGCGCGACGCGGAGGACTGCGTGGCGAAGACGCTCGCGCTCTGCACGGAGTTTATCCCCGCAAACTTCCACTGGATGAAGCCTGGCGACGTGCAAGTGCTCGCGCCGATGCACAAGGGAGTGGCGGGCGTGGGCAACCTGAACCTGCAGCTCCAGGCGGCGATGAACCCGCACGGGCGCGGCTTGCGCGGGCCGGGCGGCGAGTTTCGTGCGGGCGACAAAGTCATCCAGCTCCGGAACAACTACGACAAGAACCTCTTCAACGGGGACATCGGCCTGGTCGTCGGTTGCGATCCGGACGCGGGGACGATCGAGGCGGATTTCGACGGCGAAAAGCACGTGTTCACGCGCGGCGAGCTGGGCGATCTGGCGCTGGCCTATGCGATCAGCATCCACAAGTCGCAGGGCAGCGAATACGCGGCGGTGGTGATCCCGCTGCTGAAGGGGCATTTCATGATGCTTCAGCGCAACCTGCTCTATACCGCGATCACGCGCGGAAAGAAAAAGGTGTTCATCGTCGGCGAGCCGGCGGCCTACGGCATGGCGGTGCGCAACAACGAGGCGAAGACCCGCGGCACGCACCTGAAGGAGAAGATCCTCGCGGCGGTCGGCGTGAAGTGAGGCGTCTTTTGTTAACGCAGAGGCGCAGAGACGCGGAGAAGAGACGATCTTGGCTAGAGCTTGTTTTGCTCTCTGCGCCTCTGCGTCTCCGCGTTGAAAACCTCTTTTCTCACATCCGGCAGATGAGGAGCTCGCGCTCGAAGAGCATTTCCTTCGGGAGGTGGGCGGTGAGATCGATAAAGAGTTCCTCGTGGCCGAGGAGTTCGGAGCGCCAGGCCTTGCGGTCGATGGCGGTGAGCTGGTCGAAGATAGCCTCCGGGAAATCGAGGCCGGTCCAATCGATGTCGGCGTGGCGGGGCATCCAGCCGAGAGGCGTCTCGCGGCCGCGGGCGCGGCCTTGGGTGCGCTCGACGATCCAGCGGAGGATGCGGAAGTTTTCGCCGAAGCCGGGCCAGAGGAACTTGCCGTCCTCGCCCTTGCGGAACCAGTTCACGTTGAAGATGCGTGGCGTCTCGGTGAGTTCGCGCTGCATCTTGATCCAGTGGCGGAAGTAGTCGCCCATGTGGTAGCCGCAGAAGGGCAGCATCGCCATCGGATCGCGGCGCACCTGGCCGATCGTGCCGGCGGCGGCGGCGGTCATTTCCGAGCCCATCGTGGCGCCGACGTAGACGCCTCCGGACCAGTTGAAGGCCTGGTAGACGAGCGGGGTGGTGGAGGCGCGGCGGCCGCCGAAGACGATGGCGCTGATCGGCACGCCGTCGGGGCGCTCCCAGTCGGGATCGATGGTCGGGCACTGCGAGGCGGGCGCGGTGAAGCGGGCGTTGGGGTGGGCGGCTTTGAGACCCTTTTCCTTGGCGAGCGCGGGCGTCCATTGTTGGCCCTGCCAGTCGACGCACTCGGCGGGCGGGGTGTCGGTCATGCCTTCCCACCAGACACCGCCTTCGGGGGTGAGCGCGCAGTTGGTGAAGATGGTGTTCTTCGAGAGCGCGGCCATCGCGTTGGGGTTGGTTTTGAGCGAGGTGCCGGGCGCGACGCCGAAGAAGCCGGCCTCGGGATTGATCGCGCGGAGGTGGCCGCTCGCGTCGGGGCGGAGCCAGGCGATGTCGTCGCCGACGGTGGTGACTTTCCAGCCGGCCTTCGCGAAGGGCGCGGGCGGGATGAGCATGGCGAAGTTGGTCTTGCCGCAGGCGGAGGGGAAGGCGGCGGCGACGTAGGTTTTTTTGCCGGCCGGGTCCTGCACGCCGAGGATGAGCATGTGCTCCGCCATCCAGCCCTCGTCGCGCGCCATGGCGGAGGCGATGCGGAGGGCGAAACACTTTTTGCCGAGGAGGGCGTTGCCGCCGTATCCGGAACCGTAGGACCAGATCTCGCGCGTCTCGGGGAAGTGGACGATGTATTTCTCGGGGTTGCAGGGCCAAGGAACGTCCTTCTCGCCCGGCATGAGCGGGTGGCCGACGGAGTGGAGGCAGGGCACGACGCGTTTGTGGCCCTTGTCGATCTCGGCGAAAACCGGAAGGCCGATGCGCGCCATGATGCGCATGTTGACGACGACGTAGGGCGAGTCGGTGAGCTGAACGCCGAGCTGCGAGAGCGGCGAGCCGACGGGACCCATCGAGAAGGGCAGCACATACATGGTGCGGCCGCGCATGGAGCCGGCGAAGAGGTGCTTCAGCTTGCGCTTCATCTCGTGCGGGTCCTCCCAGTTGTTGGTCGGGCCGGCGGCGTCCTTCGAGAGCGAGCAGATGAAGGTGCGGTCCTCGACGCGCGCGACGTCGGTGGGGTGGGAGCGGGCGAGGAAGCAGCCGGGCCAGAGTTCCTCGTTGAGCTTGGTGAAGGTGCCGGCGGCGACGAGCTGTTGGCAGAGCGCGTCGTATTCCTCCTGCGAGCCGTCGACCCAGTGGATGGCGGCGGGCTTGGTGAGCGCGGCCATTTTCTCGACCCAACGAAGGAGGTGTTGGTTGTTGGCCGGAGGGACGGAGGGATCGCGGGTGGGCATGTCCGCCAGCGTGCGTTTCGGCCGGGGCGGGGCAAATGGCAAAGGGCGCGACGGCGGAGATTAAACGGGAGCTGATTGTCGCAAAAACCGACGATGCCGCGGGGTAGGGCGCGGCGCAGTGGGGGGCGACGAGGTGCGCGGCGGAACCGGGGGCTGGAAGCTCCCGCTACGACGGTTCGGGGCGCGCGGGTTCGACGTGGACCGCGACGTGGGTGATCGCGAGGCCGGCGCCGACGAGGGCGTCCTGCACGTCGTGCGCGAGGGCGTGGCCGGCGAAGACGGTGATCTGCGGATCGACGACGATCTGGATCTCGACGAGGAGGGAGAGGCCGGAGCGGCGCACGCGGCATTTGTCGATGGCGACGACGCCCGGGACGGCGCGGGCGACGCGGCGCACCTGCACGTGGACCTCGTCGGACGCGGCGATGTCCATGATCTCGCCGAAGGCCTTGCGAAACACGAGGAGACCGTTGATCGCGATGACGAGGCAGGCGGCGAGCGCGGCCCAGTCGTCGGCGGCGGCGTAGCCGGGGCCGGCGAGGACGGCGACGGTGATGCCGATGAAGGCGGCCGCGGAGGTGAGGGCGTCGGCGGCGTGATGCCAGGCCTCGGCGCCGAGCGCGGTGCCGCCGCTTTCCGCGCCGGCGCGGGCCATGCGGCGGGAGAACCACCACTTGGTCGCGACGATGAACACGAGGAGCGGCAGCGTGCCCCAGTGCGGGGCGGTGTGCGGGGTGAGGATCTCGTGGGTGGCGTGGATGGCGATCCAGCCGGCGGCGCAGAGCATGACGAGCGAGACGGCGAGGGCGGCGAGCGACTCGGCCTTGCCGTGCCCGTAGGGGTGGTCGGCGTCGGGCGGCTTGGCGGCGTAGCGGAAGCCGAGCCAGACGAGCAGCGAGGAGAAGACGTCGAGCAGGGACTCCGCGCCGTCGGCGATGAGCGCGTAGGTGGAGCCGAGGATGCCGCCGGCGAACTTGATGGCGGCGAGGAGAAGGTTGAGCCCGACGCCGCGGAGCACGAGGCGCGCGCCGTCGTTCGCGCGATCCCGCGCGAGCGCGTGCGGATCGGGGCGAGGTAGGACAGGGGAAGTGCCGGCCGGCTGGCTCACGGTCGCGACGCAAAGGCCGGGCGCCGGGCGATGCGAGCCGAAGCGCGCGGCGGAATGAAGATTAGGCGAGGGTAATTTTTTTAACCGCGAATGGATGCGAAGGGACGCGAATGGGGGGCAAAATTTTGAACCACGGATCGCACGGATTCGCACGGATAAGAGCCAAAGGCATTGGACCGCGGATTACGCCGATGGGCGCGGATAGGATCATAATGCTTCGCCTGCGTGATCCGTTTTCATGCGTGAAATTCGTGGTTAAGCTTTAGAGCCGCGCGCGGCGGAGGCGGAGGGCGTTGAGGACGACGGTCATGGAGCTGAGGCTCATGGCGGCGCCGGCGAACATGGGGTTGAGGAGCCAGCCGAAGAGCGGAAACAGCGCGCCGGCGGCGAGCGGGATGCCGGCGCTGTTGTAGGCGAAGGCCCAGAAGAGGTTCTGGCGGATGTTGCGCAGGGTGGCGCGGCTCAGGCGGACGGCGCGGGCGAGGGCGCGGAGGTCGCCTTGCACGAGGACGAGGCCGGCGCTGTGCATGGCGATATCGGCGCCGGTGCCCATGGCGACGCCGACATCGGCGGCGGCGAGGGCGGGGGCGTCGTTGAGGCCGTCGCCGGCGAAGACCACGCGTTGGCCGCGGGCCTGGTGCTCGCGCACGATGCGTTGTTTGTCGGCGGGCGTGACTTCGGCGTGGACGCCGTCGAGGCCGAGCTCGCGCGCGACGGATTCGGCGGCGGCGCGACGGTCGCCGCTGACCATGACGAGCCGCAGGCCGAGGGCGCGGAGCTCGGCGAGCGCGGCGGGCGTGGAGGGTTTTATCGGGTCGGCGAGGGCGAGAAGGCCCGCGGGCCGGTCGTCTATCGTGACCGCGGCGAGCGTGGCCTCGGGATGGGCGACGAGCGTGGTGTCCGCGGGCGCGCGGTGAACGGCGACGCGAAGGCCCGCGACGGTGGCACGGACGCCGACGCCGGGCTCGGCCAAGAAATCCTCGGCGTGCGGCAAGGCGAGGCCTCGTTCGCGGGCGGCGGTGACGAGGGCGCGGGCGAGCGGGTGTTCGCTCGGTTGCTCGGCGGCGGCGGCGAGGCGGAGGAGTTGGTCGACGGAAAAGGCGGATCCGGGCGCGGGGTCGACGGCGACCAGGGCGGGGCGGCCGGCGGTGAGGGTGCCGGTTTTGTCGAGGAGGACGGTGTCGGCGTGCTCGAGTTTTTCAAGGGAGGCGGCGTCTTTGACGAGGATGCCGGCTTGGGCGCCGCGGCCGATGCCGGTGACGATGGAGACCGGCGTGGCGAGGCCGAGGGCGCAGGGGCAGGCGAGGATGAGGACGGCGACGGCGTTGAGCAGGCCGTGCAGCCAGCCGTCGCCGGGGACGAGGACGGCCCACGCGGCGAAGGTCGCGAGCGCGCAGAGGAGCACGACGGGCACGAACCAGGCGGAGACGCGGTCGGCGAGGCGGGCGATGGGCGGCTCGCTTTCGACGGCTTGTTCGACGAGGCGGACAATCTGGGCGAGGAGCGTGTCGGCGCCGACGCGCTCGGCGCGGAAAACGAAGCCGCCGGTGCTGTTGAGCGTGCCGGCGCGGACGGCGTCCCCGGGGGATTTGGCGACGGGCAGGGGCTCGCCGGTGAGCATGGATTCGTCGAGTTCGGCCGTGCCTTCGAGGAGAACGCCGTCGACGGGAAGGTGTTCGCCGGGGCGGACGCGGAGGCGGTCGCCGGGACGCAGCTCGGAAACGGGAACGTCCTCCTCCGATCCGTCGGGGCGGAGCCGGTGCGCGAGCTTGGGCGCGAGGTCCATGAGTCCCCGGATGGCGGCGTCGGTGCGGGCGTGGGCGCGTTGCTCGAGGATCTGGCCCAGGAGGACGAGCGTGGTGATGACGGCGGCGGCCTCGAAGTAGAGAGGAACGCCATGCGGACCGCGGACCGTATCGGGAAATCGATTACCGAAAAAAAGGGCGGCGACCGAGTAGAGGTAGGCGGCGCCGGTGCCGGTGACGGTGAGCGTCAACATGTTGGTGTCGCTCTCGCGGATGGATTTCACCCAGCGGCGTATAAACCAGGCGCCGGACCAGAAGAAGACGGGGGTGGTGAGGGCGAATTGCAGCCAGCCGTTGAGGGCGCGCGGGAGGGCGTGGAAGGCCGCGGGCAGGAGCATCTCGCCCATCGAAAGCGCGAGCACGGGAAGCGTGAGGGCGAGCGCGATCCAGAAGCGCGGGCGGAGGACGCGCTCGTGGGGCAGGCCCATGTAGACGGGCGTGTCGGCGGCGGGAGATTCGTGGGCGGTCGAGTGCGTGTGCATGGGAGGCCGGCGAGACGGCTTGGCCTTCCATATTACGCGCAAACGGGAAGAAGTCCGGCGACAACGCTCGGACGGATCGGGGCCGCGAGAGGAGCCCCGGCCTAGAAGAGCCGGCGCAGGAGCTTGGTGGGGCCGTAGCTGAAGGTCCAGGCGGGGTCGTCGAGCGTGCCGGAGAGGTCGACCTCGAGGACCGCGGACAGCGGAGAGGTGAAGAAATTGGCCGTGGAGGAGAGAATGCCGCCGCCCTGGTCGAAGGGGCGGATCTTGGCTTTGAAATCGAGGGAGCCGGCGGGGAGCGCGTAGACGCCCTTGGATTCGATGAGGGCGGAGGGGCCGGTGAGGCGGAGGTCCTCGAACACGAGGCGGTTTTGATCGAGCGCGAGGCGGGTGTCGGCCTCGGTGAGTTTGAGGGTGGTGAAACCGATGCCGATCTCGCCGAGCAAGGAGGAGACGGGGCCCATGAGGCGGATGTTGGCGAGGTCCGCGCCGGTGATCTTGGCCTCGCCGCGGCCGGAGTAGCCGAGGGGATTGTCCAAGGGGCCGGTGGCGGCGAGGTGCGCGGAGATGCGGCCGCCGAGGGGCTTGGCGTCTTTCGTGTCTTTGGCGGACGCGACGGACTTTTTCGTTTTTTCGGGAGGGGGAGCGGTCGCGGGCTCGGGGGGGCGGGTGGCTTGGAATTCTTTCCAGCGGGTTTGGACGAGATCCAGGTCGGCGTCGGCGAGGGAAACGTCGAAGGCGAGCCAGCGGTCGGCCTCCGGGCCGCTGATCGTGGCCTCGCCGGTGGCCAGCCCGGAGGCGAAGCCGGCGCGCAGGTCGCGAAGGTGGATGTCGGAATCGCGGCGTTCGAGGCGCAGCGCGAGGTGGTCGAGGGGGAAACCCGAGTATCGCAGGGGCTTGTCGGCGGAGAGGGTGAGATCGTAGCGCTGGCGGCCGGGCGAGGCGGAGGCGGGGCCGAAGGTTTCACCGACGAGGTGGACGCGGGGCGCGGAGGTAAGCGCGAAGGGTTGGACGAGCTCGGGGCCTTCGTCGGGGAAAAGCCGCGGGAGGGCCTCGATGGGGAAATCGGAGCGGACGTCGAAGCTCATGCGCGACACGGTGTCGTGGTCGGGCCCAAGGACGCGGACGAAGCCGCCGTCGGCGGAGTGGTTTTCGCGCGTGGCGCTGAATCCGATAATGTCGAAGCCCGAGGCGGCGACCTGCAGGCGCGTGTGGAGGGTGTCGAGTTCGAGCTCGCGCAGCCGCATCGCGCCCGAGGAGGCCTGGACGAAGACCGTGGTAAGGTCGGGATCGTGCCAGACGCCTTGGATGTCGACCTCGGCGGAGGGAGGCACGGGGCCGAAGTGGAAGTTGTCCCAGAAGCGGTCCCACCAGCCGGAGAACCAGCCCTCGATCGCCATGGGGCGGAGGCGGCCGCCGAGGAGAAAGCGGAAGGCGAGGGTCTCCGTATCCATTTCGTAGCTACCGACGGCGAGGGAGTCGTCTTGCACGAGGACGAGCTCGTCGGCGCGGAGTCGGGCGGCGGAGGGTTCGTAGACGAGGACGGCGCCGGCGCGGTCGAAGGGGACGTGCCCGGCGACGGCCCGGCCGGAGGCGGCGCGGGCGACGACGCGCAGGGGCCGGGCGCCGGGGGCGATCAGGGCGGAAACGTCGAGGCGGAGCGGGTCCGTGAGCTCGAGGATGGGACGGGCGGCGGGAGGGAGGAAGCGGCGGGCCTCGTCGAGGAGCGCGGGCGTGAGCTCGCCTTTGGCGGAAAGGGATCCGGCGCGGTCGGCGACGGTTCCGGAGAGCCGGGCGTTCCACGGGGCGTCGGCGAGGCGCGCGGAGAGATCGATGTCGAGGGTGCCGCCGGCGGCGGCGAAGCGGAGGTCGGCGACCAAGGGGATGGCGGGCAGGGGAAGGTCGGTTTTGCGGAAGCGGGCGGCGGTGATGGAAAGGTCGACGGCCTTGTCGCCGGTCTGGCCGAGGCGGAGGTTTTGGCCGCGGGCGGCGAGGCGGAGGCTGACGTCCTCACCTTCGAGAAGGTAGGGCGCGGGGACGGCGAGGCGGCGGGCGTGGAGGCGGAGTTCTCCGAGTTCGGTCGTGGGGCGGGACAGGGGGAGAACGAGCGAGGCCTGGACTTCCTCGAGCTAGACGTCGGGGAAGCGGGCGGGCAGGAGCGGATAATCGGAAAGCGAGAGGGCGGGCAGCTCGGTGGAGAGGGCGAGGCGACGGGGGGAGAGGTCGACGCGGACCACGCGGAGGCGCTCGAGGGGAAGGCGGGCGAGCTGGCGATAGAGGTCGGCCGCCTGCCGGAGCGTATCGCGGGCGATCTGGTCGGCGGGGCGGCGCGGCGCGGCCTCGGCGGAGGCGGATGGCAAGGTGCCGGTGAATGCGGCGGGGATCGAGAGGAGGCGCGCGCTGGCCTGGTCGACCGTCCAATTGTCGGCGCCGGGCGGACGGGAGAGGCGAAATTCGCCGGCTTCGAGGAGGGGCTGGACGGCGCCGGTAGGCGAGGCGATGGCGGGTAGGCTGAGCGAGAGCTCGGCGAGTTCGATCTCGGTGGGGCGGATCCGGCCGGCGAGAAGCTCGCGGCGGCGGATCTGCAGGGCGACGGCGCGGGCGGAGGCGACGGGGCTGTCCTGTCCTTTCAAGCCGAGGCGTGGCCGGACGAGCATGAGCCGCCCGTTCGGGGCGAACCAGATGGCTTCGGCATCGAAGGAAACGCCTTCGTCGGCGAGACGGCGGACGAGGTAATTTTGGGCGAAGGCGGGCAGGCGGAAACCGCCGTCGACGAGGATGCGGACCTGGATCGCGAGCGCGGCGAGCAGGACGAGCCAGAGCGTCCAGCGAAAGAAGGTGCCGAGGAGGCGGGCGAGGCGGGAGGATCGGCGCGCGGAGGACACGGAGGGACGCGAAGGGAGGCTTTTAGTCGACGATGGGGGGCCAGAGGCTTTCGTCGGTGCGGCGCCAGGCGAGTTGATTGGCGAAGAGCGTCTCGGGGACGGCGGCGTCGCCGACGGGAAAAGGCTCCCCGGTCTGGAGGCGCGCGGCGTGGTCGGTGATGAAGGTTTGCCAGGAATCCCGAAGAGCGAGGCGGGCGGAGCGGGACAGCGGCGGGCGGATGTATCGGCTGGCGGATTGTCCTTTCGCGAAGAGGAGCGAGCCGAGATGGTCGAGGACTTCACCGGGCTCGGGCGAGGTGGCGAGCCGGTCGGCGAGGGAGCGGAAGGCGCCAAGTCGATCGCCGAGGCGGACGAGGGCCTGGTCGACGGTGGCGCGAAGCCAGGGATCGGTCTCGGTGGAGAGGACGCGTTGAATGGCGGGGAGGAGGGCGATTTCGCGCGTCTCGGCGGCGAGGACGCAGGCGGCGTGGATGACGTAGGGGTTGTCCGATTCGAAGGCGAAGCGGACGAAGGGCAGGCACTCGGGCGGGAGCGGGGCGGGGATCGATTCGAGGGCGGCGACGAGGAGCGCGGGGTGGGGGGCGCGACGGCTGGCCGGATCGCCGAGGTAGCCGGGGCGGTCGGGCGCGGAGGGACCGGCGGGCCAGGGGCGGAGGCCGGCGAGGAGGTAAAGTTGATCCAGCCAAGCGTCGGTGCGGGGGCCGGCGGTGCGGGTGGAGGCGTAGAACTTGTCGGGGAAACTTTCCACGTTCGCGGCGGGGGCGTCGAGGCGGTGCTGGTCGAAGCAGTGGATGGCCTCGCCGAGGTGGGCGGGCGTCACGGGGGCGCGGGCGCCGCGATCATGCTTTGCTGAGAAGGCGGAGCGCAGGCGGCAGGTGTCGTCGCCGAGAAAGTCGCGGTTGTGGTGGCGGTAGGCGGCGGCGTCGAGCGGGCGGGCGTAGGCGACGTGCTCGAGGGCGCGGGCGAGGGCGTCGAGATCGGGTGCTTCGCCGAG
>CBIHRE010000026.1:0-17734 GCA_966212385.1 uncultured Akkermansia sp.
CTTTCCAGCGATTATTCTTTCAACGCTATTCCGGTCCCGAGCTTCAACCCGATCAACGAAACCACGTGGTGGGGTCTTGGTGCGGGAGCGGGGTTCTTGCTCGCTGCGTGGGTGCTATGGCGCGCTCGCAAGTCATTTTCGCACGGGCCATTTCTGGCCTTGGCTTATGCGATCGCAATGCTCCCGACTTCGAATTTGCTCATCAAGATCGGAAGCATTCGCGCGGATCGGTTCCACTATCTGCCGAGCGCCTTGTTTTGGCTATGCGCCGCCGGTTTCGCGGCTCTCCTGATTCGTCACTTGGCGCAGGATAAACAAGAACGGGCATTGAAAGCGATGGGCGTTGCGGCGGTCTCCTGGACTTTCTGTCTTCTGCTGCTCACGCATGTGCGCTGCTACGATTGGCGGAACAACTTGGTGCTTTGGCGCAGCGCGCTCACCAATGCTCCTGGCAGCGTGAAGGCGGCGGCCGCGGTTGCAAACGAGACGGTTCGGGTAAAACGAGATGCGGAAACCGCGAGAGCGTCCATGGACGCGGTGGTGAGGTCGCTCAAGATCTACGACGAACTCGGGGTCGCAGATCCTGACAGGCCGCTGATGCTCTACTCCGACTACGGCGCGTTTAGCACGATCCTTTATGACGAGCTGATCAAGGATCCTGCGATGAAGCAGAAAGCTGACGAGTGTCTGGCCGATGGGATCGCATGGATGGAGCGAGGGCTCGCTTACGAGGCGGCCATGCGGCGTCGTTGGGCGGATCGTTGGGCTGGCGGCGATCTCGAGAAAACGCCGATGTTCGAGCTGTTGTATCGAAACTATGCGGCCGCTTTGAAGCGCGCCGGCCGTTTTCCCGAAGCGCTGAAGTGCGTGGATACTGTTTTACACCGTGCGCCCTTCAAGAAAGAGGCTCGTGAACTCAAGGCCGAGATATGTATGCGCGCCGACCGGTTTGCCGAGGCCACAAAGGAGCTCATGTTGTTGTCGGTAATGGAGCCCGACTCCTTGGCCTACGTCACTTCCATCGGCGACGCTTTGAAGAAGGCGTATCCAGCGAGCGCCCCGGTCACCCGTGACGGAAGTGGAAGATTGCGCTTGGATATCAATGACTCGGCGGTGCAAGCAGCTCTGAAGGAAGCGTGCCTAAGCTACGAAAAGCTGATCGCGGACAAACAGCAGGATGTTTTGCAACAAGCGCGAGTCCGCCGGACTGCGAAATATGTCTATGGCATATCGCTGGATTAAAAAAATCTTAAGGGATATCAGGTCACCACTCGGACGTATTCCTTGGTGATCCCGACGGCTGAGGGTGTCTGCGCTCGATAGGTGGACTGGATGATGTGCCCGGCCAAGTTTGACTGCCTGCCTATCTCGGCTTTCGAGAACGCGTCCGGCTTACCTTGACGGGAAAGCCGAAGATCGATCACGCGTTCGTCTTAGGAGCTTTGACATCGCTCGAAGATAACAGGGGCATCAGTGAGCTTAATAAGAATAGCAATGGACACAAAAAATCCCGCTCCGGCTGGGAGCGGGATCAAGGAACCAATCCTGCTACAGATCAGGGCGTCAGGAAGGACGTGCTGGTGCGGGGCTTGGTGTTAGCAATGTCAGAGACCTGCTGACCGTTGCTGGTGATGTTGCCGATGAACTGGCTGGCGGTGTTGCGATAGAAAGCGACGTTGCCACCGAGGAACACGACATGACCACCATCGGAGCCGTAAGGACCACCGGTGGGGAAGGTGGAAGCGTTGGACCATTGGGTAGCGCCAGACGTAGCGATGCCGCGGGTGAACGCGACAGGCGTTGTGGCAGGATCGTTGGCGGTCAGACCGGCATGGTAGACAAAGCTGATCGAGGCGGCGTTGAAATTCGTCTCAAGGCTGGTGCGGCTAGAGTTGAGAACCGTGCCCACGCTACCGTTGGTGGCAATGAGGGATTGGTCGGCACCTACGATCCAGACCGTGCCGTCATTGAGACCGCCGCTGTAGGCGAGGCCGCCGGCGACTGCCTTAAGATTCGCTGTGCCACCGGAGTTGTTGAAGGTGTTGCCGCTGAAGGTGGCCGCGGTGCCGGGGAGATTGTCGCGATTGTCGCTCGCGAAGATCAAGGAGGCTTGGCCGATTTGGCGGAGATTGGAGGAGTCGACCGAACGGCGGGCGGTCTCGCGGACCTTGCCGACGGTGGGGATGATGATCGCGGCCAAGATGCCGATGATGGCGATGACCGTAAGAAGCTCGATCAGGGTAAAGCCTTTGAGAAGGCGCTTGGTGGAGGTAGTCATAGGGGAGTAAACGAGAGCCCAAAAAGTGGGGTCGTTTGTCCCCTTACAAGCAGAAAGTCTGGCCCGAGCTCGACAATTTTACCCACGAACCGCAACGCTCGCCGCCGATGAAGATCTATTTGGACGGCAAGTTCGTCGAGCAGGCGGACGCGAAAATCTCGGTTTTTGACCATGGTCTCCTTTACGGCGATGGCGTTTTTGAGGGCATAAGGCTCTACCAAGGCAACGTCTTCCGCTTGGAGGAACATCTGGAGCGCCTCGAGATGTCCGCGAAGGCCATCCTGCTGGATCTCCCGTGGTCCCGGAAGGAAATCTCCGACGCCACCTGCGAGACATGCCGCCAGAACAATCTCACGGATGGCTACATCCGCCTTGTGGTGACCCGCGGGGTGGGCGACCTCGGACTTTCCCCCTGGCTGTGCCCCATGCCCTCGATTTTCATCATCGCCGCCAAGATCGCTCTGTATCCCGCTGAGCACTACACGACGGGCCTTTCGATCTGCACCGTGCCGACCCGGCGCATCAACCCGGCGGCGCTTCCGCCGACGGTGAAATCGCTTAACTACCTCAACAACATCCTCGCCAAGATCGAGGCCAAGCAGTCCGGCTGCCTCGAGGCGATCATGCTCAACGACCAAGGATACGTCGCGGAGTGCACCGGCGATAATCTTTTCATCATCCGGAAAGGTGAGATCCTCACCCCCTCCGCCTCCCAAGGCGCGCTCAAGGGCATCACTCGCGACGCCATTTTCGACATCGCCGCCGAGATCGGGGTGCCGATGCGCGAGGCCAACCTTACCCGTTACGACGTCTGGTGCGCCGACGAATGTTTCCTCACCGGCACGGCCGCCGAGGTGATCCCGGTCGTGAAGCTCGACGGCCGCGTGATCGGCTCCGGCAAACCCGGGGCGGTCACCGCTCGCGTCCTCGAGGCCTTCCGTCGCCGGGTATTGGTCGAAGGCACCCGACTCTGATTTCTCCGTTCGGTGCGGGCGAAAAGTCCCGCATCACGCCTCGAACCGCGTCTTCATGGCGCGGTTTTTTGTTGGGCGCTTCCGCTTCTTTCAACCGATTTCCCCGCTGCCCCGGGGATCTTTTAACAGGAGAACGGCCGTCGCGGCCCGCGCCGATAATTCGCGCTGGCATATCCCGTGCAAACCCTCCGTGGTTTCACCGCCACCTTTTCGTCATAGCACTGTCGAAATTTCCCCGCAGTCCACTACTTTAACAGCATGGCCAGTTCCCTTAAATGCGACCTTTGCGGCAAGCCCGCCACCGTGCATCTCACGCAGATCGTGAATTCGAAGATGCACAAGGTGGACCTTTGCGAGGCTTGCGCCCAAGCCAAAGGAGTGACGGACCCCGGCGGTTTCTCCCTCGCCGACCTGCTGCTCAAGGCCTCCCTCAATCCCGAGGCCGCCGGCGGCGGCGAGCTTGGCTCGGGCGCGGCGTGCCCGGCCTGCGGTTTCACCCCGGCCGAGTTCAAGAAACACGGGCGCTTTGGCTGCCCGCAGTGTTACCAGACCTTCGCCGGCATGGTCGCCCCCATGCTGGAGAACATGCACAAGGGCGTGCGTCACGCCGGCAAGGTCCCTGAGAAGGCGCTTCGTCGTCGCAGTTTTGCCGAACGTATCGCCGAGCTCGAAGCCGGGCTCACGGATGCCATCAAAACCGAGCGTTACGAGGATGCCGCGCGCCTGCGCGACGAGTTGGCCCAGGTTCGCCGCGAGGCCGCCGCCTCCGTGTCCGAGCCCGCAGCGCCCTCGGCGCCCGCCGCCCCGCGCCGTTGAACGCCATGAAAGTCTCCGCCCTTCTCGCCACCCCCTCCGAGCTCACCGACACCGCGAGCTCCAAGTGCGCGGTCGTATTGATGACTCGGATACGCCTCGCGCGCAATCTCGCCGGCAGCCCATTCCCGGGCTGGTGCCGCGAGCCGCAGCGCGAGGAGGTGCTCGCGCGCTGCCGGGATGCGCTCGCCACGACCGCGCCCATGAAGCGCTCCGTCAACGCCTCGGTCTCCGAGCTTACCGATCTCGAGCGCCAGATCCTCGTCGAACGCCACTTGATCTCTCGCGAACTCGCCGGCTCCAAGCACGCCGCCGGCCTTGTGATCAACCGCGACCAGACCGTCTCCGTGATGGTGAACGAGGAGGATCACTTGCGCATCCAGGTGCTGCGCGCCGGATTTCAGCTCAAGAAGGCGTGGACGCAGATCGACAGCTTGGACACGGAGCTGGAGGAGCGCCTCGACTACGCCTTCGATCCGACCTTGGGCTATCTCACCGCCTGCCCGACCAATCTCGGCACCGGCATGCGCGCCTCCGCGATGATGCACCTCCCGGCGCTCGTCATCTCCAGCCAGATGGAGAAAGTTGTGCGCGCCGTGAATCAGCTCGGGATGGTCGTGCGCGGTCTCTTTGGCGAAGGTTCCGACGCCTCCGGCAGCATCTTCCAAATCTCCAACCAGACGACTCTCGGCGAATCGGAGGAAGCCATCCTCAAGCGTCTTGGCAGCGTGCTCCAGTCGATCGTCGAGCATGAGCTCAACGCCCGTGAAAAACTTCTCGAGGCCGACGCCTCCAAGCTTTTCGACAAAATCGGCCGCGCCTACGGCATCCTGCAAAACTGCCACCAGCTCAGCTCCAGCGAGGCGATGAACCTACTCTCGCTCCTGCGCTTGGGCATCGACCTCGGGCTTTTCCCCGAACCGACCCGGGCCGTCACCGACCGTCTCTTTATCGAGGCCCAGCCCGGTCACATTCTTGCCTCGGGCCGCCAAGATCTTGATCCTGCTCATCGCGATTCCCTACGCGCGGAGAGGATTCGACAGGAGTTTGCGAATATAAATCGGCCCGATTTTAGCTTACATCAGAAGCCCTAGTCTTTTTGCGCCGATAAGTCTCACCGTCCCCAAACCCGCCTTTTTATGGAACCGATGAACAATTTCACCCCGCGTGCCCAGCAGGTGTTGGCGCTCGCTCGCAAGGAAGCCGATCGCTTCCACCACAACTACGTCGGCACCGAGCACTTGCTCCTTGGCTTGATCAAGCTGGGGCAGGGTGTCGCGGTCTCGGTCCTCCAGAAGATGGGCCTCGACCTCGAAACCGTGCGCGCGGCCGTCGAGAAGCAGGTGGGCACCGGGCAGGAGACCAAAAACCAAGGCTCCATTCCCTACACGCCTCGCGTGAAGAAGGTCCTCGCCCTCGCCGGCAAGGAAGCCAAGGCCCTCAACCACTCCTACGTCGGCACCGAGCACATCCTCCTCGGCCTCCTCCGCGAGGGTGAGGGCGTCGCCGCCCGCGTGCTCAAGTCGCTCGACATCGATATCGAGCGCACCCGCAACGAAATCCTCCGCGAACTCGATCCGCAGTTTTCCGGCGGCGAAGAAGGCGCTGGCGCCGGCGAGTCCGGCTCCGGCGGCGACAATCCCGGCAAAGGCGGCGGCGGTGGCGAAGAGGCCTCCGCCGGCGGTCCCGGCTCGTCCCGATCCGAGGACGGCAAGAAGGAGGTCAAGACCCCCGCGCTCAAGGCCTTCGGCCGCGATCTTACCGAGTTGGCGCGTAAGGGCGAGCTCGACCCCGTGGTCGGCCGCAAGAACGAGATCATGCGCGTCATCCAGATCCTCTGCCGCCGCACGAAGAACAACCCCGTGCTCATTGGCGAGGCCGGCGTCGGCAAGACCGCCATCGTCGAGGGTCTCGCCCAAGAGATCGTCAACGGCATCGTGCCCGAAATCCTCATGGACAAGAAGGTCGTCACGCTCGACCTCGCCCTCATGGTCGCCGGCACCAAATACCGCGGCCAGTTCGAGGAGCGCATCAAGGCCGTGATGGACGAGATCAAGCGTGCCAAGAACATCATCCTCTTCATCGACGAGCTTCACACCATCGTCGGCGCCGGCGCCGCCGAGGGCGCGATGGACGCCTCCAACATCTTCAAGCCCGCCCTCTCCCGCGGCGAGTTGCAGTGCATCGGCGCCACCACCCTCAACGAATACCGCAAGTATATCGAGAAGGACTCCGCCCTCGACCGCCGCTTCCAGAGCGTGAAGGTCGAGCCGCCTTCCATCGAGGACACCATCGTCATCCTGAAGGGCATCCGCGGAAAGTATGAGGACCACCACAAGGCCGTCTTCACCGACGCCGCCATCGAGGCCGCCGCCAAGCTCTCCGACCGCTACATCACCGCCCGCTTCCTGCCCGACAAGGCCATCGACGTGATGGACGAGGCCGGTTCGCGCGCGCGCATCGGCTCGCTTAGCCGTCCGCCCGTGCTCGAGGATCTCGCGAAGGAAATCGAAAGCGTGTGCGCCTTGAAGGAGCAGGCCATCGCCGCCCAGCACTTCGAGGAGGCCGCCAAACACCGCGATCACGAGAAACAGCTCCGCGCCAAGCTCGATCAGACCACCGAGGAGTGGAAGAAGAGCCGTGAGGAGAAGCGCATCACCATCGATGAGGACCTCATGATGAAGGTCGTCGCCGACTGGACCGGCATCCCGCTCTCCCGCATGGAAAAGAAGGAGTCCGAGAAACTCCTCGGCCTCGAAAAGGAGATCCAGAAGATCGTCATCGGCCAGGACAGGGCGTCCACCGCCATCGCCCGCGCCCTGCGCCGCTCGCGCGCCGACCTGAAGGATCCGAAACGCCCCATCGGCAGCTTCCTCTTCGTCGGCCCCACGGGCGTCGGCAAGACGGAGACCGCCAAGCAGGTGGCCGCGCAGATGTTCGGTAAGGCCGACGCGCTCATCCAGATCGACATGTCGGAATATATGGAGAAGTTCGCCGTCTCGCGCCTGATCGGCTCGCCTCCGGGCTACGTCGGTTACGAGGAAGGCGGCCAGCTCACCGAGGCCGTGCGCCGCAAGCCCTACTCGGTCGTTCTCTTCGACGAAATCGAGAAGGCGCATCCCGACGTGTTGCAGCTCCTCCTCCAGATTCTGGAAGACGGTCGCCTGACCGACTCGCTCGGCCGTCAGATCGATTTCCGGAACACGATCATCATCATGACCTCGAACGTCGGCGCGCAGCTCCTGATGCGCCAGACCTCGATGGGCTTCGGCGCGGCCGCGGCGGGCGCCTTCGGCGACCATGAGAAGATGCGCGAGAAGGTGCTCGACGAGGCCAAGAAGGTCTTCAAGCCCGAGTTCCTGAATCGCATCAGCGACATCGTGTTCTTCCGCCCGCTCGCCAAGACGGACCTTATCCGGATCGTCGACATCGAGTTGGCGAAGTTCACCAAGCGCCTCACCGAGCGAAAGATCGAGCTCACCTTCGCGCCCGAGGCGAAGGACCTGCTCATCGAGAAAGGCTACGACGAGAAGATGGGTGCGCGTCCGCTGCGCCGCGCCGTCGAGCACTACCTCGAGGATCCCTTCGCGGAAGCCCTGCTCAAGGGCGAGATCCACGACGGGCAGCAGCTCAAGGTCGTGCGAAAGGGCGAGGCCTTGGAATTCACCGCGCAGGACCCAAGCGCCTCGTCGCCGAGCGCCGACACGGGCGTCAGCTCGTAAGCGTGGCGGCACGTTTGGGTTTTAGTCACTCGGCCGGCTCTTGGTTTAGGAGCCGGCCTTTTTGCGCGCAAATCGATGGCGTCGTCGTTGACGATCTTTTCGAGAGCTGTGATTTTTGGGGCGTCTTCCCTATGAAACGCTTCACTCATTCCCTTTTCGCCTGGGCCTTGGGGGCCGCAGGCTTGTCGCTTACGGGTGGCACCGCACAAGCGGCGCTCTCCGATTACGCCGCATCCTATGCCGCAAACTTGGCTACCTCCGAAGTCCCGGCGGGCGGCGGTGAAGCGGTCGATGTTTTCTACGGACGTATTGAGTTCACGGCGGCCCCTGGAGGCGGCGTTACGGGCAATCTTCAGACTCGCGCGGGCAAAACTTATCCTTTCACGGCCAAGATAAAGGAATCCGGAAGCACGGCCGTGGTCTTCAACGCCCAGCAGGTGAACAACGTGCCCTTGGCCAAGGTTGCTGGCGCTTTCACCATCAACTTTTCCCTCACCATCAACGCCGACGGCACGCTCGCGATCAGCGGCACGAACACGAAGCCCGGTGACGCGAATGGCCAGTTCTTCGTCTCCCGTTCCTACAAATTCATCAAGTTCACCGGCCAGGCGAATTCGCAGCCGGCTTGGAAAGGCACCTACACCTTGGCCCTCTTGGCTCCGGAATCCGCCGGCTCCGAGGTGCCGGCCGGTGCCGGTTACGCTTCGCTCTCGGTCACGCCCACGGGCAAGCTGAACTACAAGGGCAAGCTCGGTGACGGCACCTCGCTCACCGGCTCGGCCAATCCGGCCGACGGCGCGGTCTACAGCCTGTTCGTGAAGCCCCCGGGCTATGCGGCAGGCGGCTATTTCCTCGCCGAGCTTGACCTCGACCAGCGTGGAGAGCTCGCCGAGCCGGCGCTTTGGAACAAAGAGCCGAAGACGGCCGACAAGGCTTATCCGGCGGGCTTCACCACCGAGCCGATCGTGGTGATCCAGCCGTGGACCCCGGCGGCTCCCAATACCTATCCGATTCCGTCCGCGTTGGAGTTCAGCAACAGCAAGAACTTTGCTGTCGATTTCTCCGGAGACGGTCTGATCGCGAGTGACATTGCCACGCTGCCAGACACCGCGCGTATCGCCACCGGTGGCTGGATCCGCGCGGTCGCCGGCGACACGGGTTCGCCCGCCGAGAACAACTCGAAGCAGTGGAACGCTCTTTGGAAGAACGTAAAGCTGGACGCGAAAACCGGTGTCTTCTCCGGCAAGCAAGTGCTCCGCCGCACGGTGAACAACAAGGCGGTGAACATCGAAGCCGATGTGGCTGGCGTGCTGTCCTTCGAACCGACGCTGGGTTCCAATCCCTTCGCCTACGGGCAATATGTCGTGAAGACCGCGACCAGCACGACCACCGGGCTCGTGACCTTCTCCGGCCCCTTGGAAGATAACAAGGCGGTCGCTACCTCGGGCACCTACGTTACGACCGCCTTGTTGGCGATGCCCGACGTCAACAAACCGTTTGGCTCTCCGGCACCTGTCTTGCCGGCGGGCTCTCCCGTCACGGTTTATCGTCGCTCCGTGGAAAATGCATCGGAACGGGTTGGAATCGGGAGTATCAACTTCGTCTTTGCCGAGGATTTGCAGAGCGTGAAGGTCAACGGCGTGAAGCTCAACCTTGCTTCTCAAGCGGGAGGTTCATACACCTATTTTGCTTACGGCGTTTCGGGATTTAACGTCTCGTCACGCACCTTGATCGTGGAAACTAACCCGACGACGGGAGAGTTTCTTGGCTATATTTTCACCTACCAAAACGGCGCCCGGCAGGCGACCTACAGCTGCGATCCGGACGGTTCCGACGGCGACACCGACGAGTTCACAACGATAACCAAGAAATAGGCTCCCGCTATCTGGCCGCCCGGTTCGTCCGGGCGGCTTTTTTGTGCCCGGACTACTCCGCTGGGCGGAAGTCCATGAAGCGCTTCACGCGGTCGACTTTGGCGACGTGGACTTGGAGGCGGGCGCCGACGGCGTAGCGTTTCTTGCGTTTGCCGCCGACGAGGGCTCCGCCGTCGGGCGTGAGTTGGTAGTAGTCGTCGCGCAGCAGGCTCGCGGGGACGAAGCCGAAGGTCATCGACTCGACGAGCTCGATGAAGAAGCCGTTGGGGCGCGCCTCGGTGATCACGGCCTCGAACTTAGTCGGCTCTTTCTTGAGCAGCTCGCGCTCGAAGAACTCGAGGAGCTTGATCTTCACGCTCTCGCGCTCGGCTTCGGCGGAATTGATCTCGGTGAGGCTGAGGTGCTCGCCCATCTCCTCGGCCTTCGCGGCGGAGTAGGGAAGTTTCACTTTTGTGCCGGGGGCGGCCTGGCGAGCGAACCAGGCGTCCAAGACGCGGTGGACGACGAGGTCGCTGTATCGACGAATAGGTGACGTGAAGTGGGTGTAATCTTTTTTGTTCAGGCCGAAGTGGCCGTCGGGACTGCTGCGGTAGGCGGCCTTGCGCAGGCTGCGGAGAAGCTGGGTGCGCAGGGTGTAGCCTTGCGGGTGGTCGTTGAGAATGGCGAGGAGGCGGACGAGCTCCTTGCGGTCGCTGAGGTCGCCGACGCGGATGTTGTAGGTGACGAGTTGCTGGCGGAGTTCGTCGAGTTTTTCACCGTCCGGATCGTCGTGGACGCGGTAGATGGACGGGAGCTTTTCGCGGCGGGTGAGGCGGGCGAGGGCCTCGTTGGCGGCGAGCATGAACTCCTCGATGAGCTGGTGGCTCTCGTCGTGCTCGATGCGTTCGAGGCGCTCGGCGTAGCCCTCGGGGTCGACGAAGATTTTCGTCTCGGGCATGTCGAGGTCGAGCGAGCCGTGAAACATGCGATCCTTGCGGAGGCGAGAGGCGAGGTCCCAGAGCTTGCGCACCCACGTTTGCAGATCGGTGAGCTCGCCGTCGCTGAGCGAGGAGAGCGCGCGGCCCGTGGAGCCGGTCTGGTGCTTGGGCGGAAGCGGGAGGGCGCGGATCTCGTCGAGCGAATCTTTGAAGAGGAGGGCGTAGGCTTGCTTGTAAGTGAGGCGCTTGCGGCTGCGGATGACGGTGTTGGCGTAGCGCGTGGCTTTTTCCTGGAGGCGGCCCTTGGCGTCGAAGTCGAGGAACACGGCTTTGCAAAGGCGGTCCTGGGCTTCGACGAGCGAGCAGAGGCCGTTGGAGAGCTTTTCGGGGAGCATCGGCACGACGGTGCCGACGAGGTAGGTGGAGTTGCCGCGCTTGAGGGCCTCTTTGTCGAGGGCGGTGCCGGGCTTCACGTAGGCGGAGACGTCGGCGATGTGGACGCCGACGCGGGTGCCGCCATCGGGGAGCGGTTCGAGGGAGAGGGCGTCGTCGAAATCCTTGGCGTCGTCGGGGTCGATGGTGAAGACGGCGGCGTCGCGGTAATCGAGGCGGCCGGGGGAGGCGGATTGCTCGGGGGGGACGGTGCCAGGCAGGCCGGCGACCTCGCGCTCGACCTCGGCGGGGAAGACGGGGTCGAGCTTGTATTTGCGGTAGACGCCGAGGAGCTCGGCGCGGGGCTCGAAGGTTTTGCCGAGGACCTCGGTGATGACGCCGCGGAGCGGTTTGCGCGGGTCGTCCCAAGGCTCGAGCGTGGCGACGACTTTGTCGTCGATTTTGGGCGAGGGGCGGACGCGGGAGAGGCCGGGATCGGAGACGAAGACCTCGAGCGGAAAACGCGGATCGTCGGCGAGGACGATGTATTGCGAGCGGACCTTGGAGAGGCGTCCGACGATTTCTTCGCGGGCGCGTTGGAGGATGCGGGTCACGCGGCCGCGGGGCTCGTCGCGGCGGGCGTCGCCTTGGCGGAAGCGAGGGGCGAGAGATTCGTCGATGACGACGGCGACGGTGTCGCCGGGGAGGGCGTTCTTCGTGTCGCCGGGGCCGATCTGAATGGCGTCGGGGCGGGGAGCGTCGGGATCTGCGTCTTCGGCGAGCGAGGGGATGACGAAGGCGGAGCCGCCGGCGCGGAACTGGATGCGGCCGGTGAGTTCGTCGTCCGCCGCTTTGGCGGCGGATGACGAACGTGGAGCAGGGAGCGGGGAGCGCGGAGCCGGGGAAGAAGCGGAGTCGTCGGTGACGCCGGACTTGGAGCGGGCGAGGAAAGCTTTTTTCGGGAGGGGCTTGAAGACGGGGCGGGCGGACTCGGAGACGACGGACGGGCGGCCCGATTTCGCGGCGGCCTTCGGCTTTTCCTCGGTGGGCGGGCGCGCGAGGGCGTAGCGGTCGCCTTGGACGATTTTGATTTCGCCGCGAGAGGCGAGGAGACGGAGCTCGTGTAGAAAGCGCGCGCGGAGATTCTTGGGGAGCTTGAGCGCGCGGAAGAGGGCGGCGTCGTTGACCGCGCGGTAATTCGGGGCGCCGAGGATTTCGAGGAGCTGCGAACGGATGTTCATTTTTTTAGAACCACGAATGAACACTGATGGACGCTAATCCATGACGGCCGTGCGTTGCATGGAATGGTCCGGAATGAGTGACCATGGGTGATGAATGGTGGTTAACCGATCTGGAGATCGGCTTCGGTGCTGAGATAAGCTTCGAGGCGTTTGGTCAGACGCGCAAGGTCTTGCGTTGAAGGCGCGTCGGCGGCGTCGGAGGGCAAGGAAAGCGAGGTGGCGACGAGCATCCGGTCGCCGGGCGAAAGAGAGGGGATCCAGTGTTGCTTGAGAGGCAATCCCTCGTCGCGGGAGAGGCAGTAGAGGCTCTTGAAAAAGACGAGGTCGGGGCGAGCGCCGGGGCGGGCGAAGGCGGCTAGGGCTTGCGCGAGGAGCGCGTCGACGGCGGCGCGGCTGTCCTCGGGCACGGGGTTCTTGATGACCACGCGGGCGAGGCGCGAGGCGGCTGCGAGCGTGGCGTAGTCGCGTCCGATGCCCGCGCGGCGGGAGAGAATGCGATACTCGCGCACGAACCACGGTCCGCCGGCGGGGGCTCCCTTGGCATGGTGAAGTTCGAGGGCCAGGCGGTCGAAGAGATCGGGCGGGGGCGCGGCGTCGGTTTTAAGGCCGCGGGGAGGGCGAAGGAGCGCGGAGAAGAGGCCGTCGGCGGGCGAGAAGCAGGTGAGGACGAGGTGATCGCCGGTGTGCGGCGCCAGAGCGAGGAGGTGCGCTTCGGTCTGGTGGGTGGGGCCGGACATCCGGAAGAATCAGAGCGACGGAGCGACAGAAGACGGAGCCACGGAAGCGGCCCGAGCGCGGGCGGGAGGGAGCGAGCGAGGCTTTAGCGAAAACGAGGGAAGCAGGCCGGCGGCACGGAGCAGCTTTAACGCACGTTCCTCGGCCGCGCGCATGCGGCGTTTTTTGCGCGGCTGGAGGTCGTCGTAGCCGGCGAGGTGGAGCCAGCCGTGGATGACGTAGCGGAGCAGTTCCTCGGCGAAGGGCAGCTTGTGCTTTTTCGCGTAGGCGAGGGCGGTGTCGACGGACACGCAGACGTCGCCGGCGTGGCCGAGCGTTTCATCGCCCTCGAAGGTGATCACGTCGGTCGTGGTCGGATCGTCGAGGTAGTCGGCGTGGAGCTTGGCGAGCGTGGGGTCGGTGAGGAAGCTGATCGAAAGTTCGCCGGCGGGCGCGGCGCAGGCGCCGGCTTTGGCGCGGCGGCGCGCGGCGGGCGTGAGCGTCGGTAGATCGGCGGGGGTGAAGCGAAAATGTTCGTCGAGGTGGACGATGGCTTTCGCGAGCGCGCGGCGGTCGAGGCGCAGACGTGGGTGGCGGTTGGTGATGGCGATTTCGCGCATGCGGGGCGGACTCACGCTTTGGCGGCTGGGTAGGCGACGCGGCCGTGGAGCATCGTCACGAGCGTGAGTTGGAAGCTGTCCTTGATCCGGGTGAGCTCGGCGAAGGTGAGGGGACTCTCGTCGAGTTGCCCGTCGTTGAGGCGCTCGCGGACGATCTGGTCGATGATCTCGTCGAGGTGCTGAGGCGTTATCTTGGGCAGGCAGCGGGCGGCGGCTTCGATGCCGTCGGCGAGGTGGATGATGGCGCTCTCCTTGAAACGCGGGCGAGGGCCGTCGTAGCGGTAGGTTTGCTCGGGGATGCTCGGCGCGGATCCGCGGCCGTTTTCGTGGGCCGGGTCCGAGGACATGCCGAGGAGCGGCGGCAGCGGGGAGTTGGAATCGGGTTTGCGGCGCAGGGCCTGGAGGGCGCGCTGGTAAAAGTAGCGGATGAGCGTGGTGCCGTGGTGTTGCTGGATGACGTCGATGACGGGGCGGGGCAGCTTATGGCGGAGGGCGAGGTCGACGCCGTCTTTGACGTGGGCCTTGATGATGAGGGCGGAGAGGGACGGGTTGGCGTCGTCGTGCGGGTTTTCACCGCTCATCTGTTTTTCCGTGAAGTAGTGGGGCTTGGTGGTCTTGCCGATGTCGTGAAAGAGGGCGCAGACGCGGGCGAGGAGGGGATTGGCGCCGATGGCGGCGGCGGCGTTTTCGGAGAGTTGAGCGACGACGAGCGAGTGATGGTAGGTGCCGGGCGCCTCCATCTGCATGAGACGGAGGAGGGGGTGGTTGTAGTCGGTGAGCTCGAGCAGCGTGATGTCGGTGGTGCGCTTGAAGAGATTTTCGAGGAAGGGCAGGAGCCCGACGACAAACACGCCGCAGAACAGGGCGGCGACCAAGCCGGCGAACATCTGCTTGAGCACGGCGATGGGGGGGAGGCGCTCGGCGAAGCCGAGCAGGACGACGCCGGCGGCGAGGGTGACGCCGGCGTGGAGCGAGGCGCGGAGGATGCGATTGCGGCGACGGGTCTGGATGACGCCCTGGATGGCGACGAGGGTGGCGAGAAACTCGAGGACGAGGAGGTCGAGGCGGCCGCCCCAGATCACCGAGGTGAAAATGGAGAGGAAGAGCGCCATGAAGATCGCGGAGCCGGCGTCGATGAGGAGCGCGACGATGAGCGGCGCGATGAGGACGGGCGCGATGTAGGGGAGGAGCGAGGCGGCGGAGGAGTTTTCGAGAAAGTAGTCGAGAGAGCCGAGCGAGTAGGTGACGCGGACGAGGGCGAGATTCGCGAGGACGACGAGCGCGAGGAGGGCGAGGCGGGAATTGGACTGGAGCGTCTCGGGGTCCTCGAGGCGGATGTAGATGAGCGAGGCGGCGAGCATCGCGAGCACGAGCAGGATGCGGCCGGAAAGGCGGGTGGCCTCTTCCAGCGGCGAGGTGTTTTCGGCCAGGGCGCGGCGGTGGGCCTCGAGCATTTCGAACTGCTCCTGGGTGACGCGGGTGTCGGGTTCGATGATGGACTGGCCGCGCTCGACGTTGACCACGACGGGGCGGAGGTCGCGGACGGCCTCGGCCTCGCGGGCCCGGGAGGCGTCGCGGTCGAAGACGAGGTTGGGGGTGATGCCGTCGCGAAAGATTCGATACAGGGCGGCGGCGCGGCTCCGGTCGGGCTCCTCGGCGGCGAGGTTGATGCGCAGGTAGGTCAGGGCGTCCTCGAGGCTCTCGACCGGGCGGGTGGCGACGCTGCCGTCCGGGCGGAGCACCTGGAACAGCCGGAGACGGGCGGCCGAGCGTTCGCCTCCGAGGTCGGCGGCGTCGGTGATGCCTTGGACGTGGATGGCGCGAAGGATCCCGATGCCGGTGTCGACGAGGCGGGCGGCGAAGGAGTTGGCGGCGGCGATCAGGGCCACGTCCTCGGGGGAGGCGCGGTAGGGGCCGCGCGCGTTGTAGGCGTTGGTGCTCTCGGCGAGGAAGCTGGCGCGCTGGGCGGGCTCGATCGCGGCGTAAGGGGCGAGCGAGGCGAGCAGTTCGTTGAGATGCAGTTCGAAGCGCCGCAGAGGTTCCGGGTCGATCCGGTAGACGGGGGGCACGCGTTCCGCCAGGCGGGCGCGGGCTTCCTCGGTCTTGGTCTTGCTCTCGTAGGAGAAGGGGACCGCGGCGACGATGCGAACGGAGGCGACCTGATTCGGGAGGACGGGAAGGGTGCGGTTGGTGACGCCGACGAAGGAGATGAGAACGATGGCCGCGACGGTGACGACGAACAGCGCGACCGCGGCGAGGCGCGAGGTGTCGAGTGAGGCGGCGACGCCCCGGCCGGGGGCCGCGGGCGTCTTGCGACGGCGGGCGGGCATGGCGTGCTCGGAGCTCGCGGCGTAGGCGGCGCGGAGGCGGGCGAGAAACTGGGCGAAGGAGGACAAGCGGGACGGTTATTTGGCGCGAAGGCGCGGCAGGTGGCGTGGCGTGGGCGGCGAGGGGGACGACCGAGGCTTAGGCAGCGTCGGGATTGATGGGGTTTTGGTAGCGCTCGTAGGCCTCGATGATTTTGAGGACGAGCGGGTGGCGGACGACGTCGGCGCCGCTGAACTGGTGGAACTCGATGCCGGGGATGTCGCGCAGGATGCGTTGCACCTCGAGCAGGCCGGATTGCTTGGCGCGGGGAAGATCGATCTGCGTGATGTCGCCGGTGACGACCATGCGAGAGTCTTCGCCGAGGCGGGTGAGGAACATCATCATCTGCTCGGGCGTGGTGTTTTGCGCCTCGTCGAGGATGATGAAGCTGCGGCTGAGCGTGCGGCCGCGCATGTAGGCGAGCGGGGCGACCTCGATGATGCCTTTTTCGGTGAGCTTGGCGACGTCGCCGCTGTCGAGCATGTCGCCCATGGCGTCGTAGAGCGGGCGGAGATAAGGGAGGATCTTTTCCTGGAGATCGCCGGGGAGAAAGCCGAGCGCTTCGCCGGCCTCGACGGCGGGGCGGGTGAGGATGATACGCTCGACCTGGTTTTTGAGGAGGGCGTGCACGGCGGCGGCCATCGCGAGGTAGGTCTTGCCGGTGCCGGCGGGGCCGATGCCGAAGACGAGCGGGTGCTTGAGGATGGCTTGGAGGTAGAGCTTTTGGCCGAGCGTTTTCGGGACGATCGTCTTGCGCTGGGTTTGCACGACCACCGGCTGGGTAAAAAGCGCGCGGAGCTGGCCGGATTCGCCTCGGGCGACGCCTTCGGTGAAGCGGTAAAAATCGGGCGTGCGGATCGCGAGGCCGAGGGTGCGGGCCTCGTTGAGCAGGCCGAAAAGCGCTTCGCCGGCGGCGACGGCGGCGGGCTCGCCGTCGAAGCGGATCCAGTCTTCGCGCGAAACGATGCCGAGGTGCAGAAGGCGTTCCGCGTGGGCGAGGTTCTCCGGCTGCCCGGCGTAGAGCTGGCTCAGGTGGCGGGCGGAAGGGAAATGCAGCGTTTGCGTGGCCATGGGATGGCGTGTCGTGCTCCGCGAGCGGAGCTTAGGCGGAGGCTTGGGTGGCGAGACGCGCGGCCTCGGCGGAGAGTTTTTCCCACGTTTCGGTCAAGGCCTGGGGGAGAATGCGGGTCTGGCCGAGGACGGGCATGAAGTTGTTGTCGCCGTTCCAGCGGGGGACGATGTGGCCGTGGAGGTGGTCGATGCTGCCGCCGGCCGGGCGGCCGAGGTTGAACCCGATGTTGAAGGCGTCGGGCTTCATCACGGCGCGGAGAAGTTTTTCGCCAAACACCAGGATGGACATGAGATCGGCCTGTTCGGCGGGCGTGAGGTCGGTGAGATCGACGACTTCGCGAAAAGGAATCGCGAGCAGGTGGCCTGGGTTGTAAGGGAAACGGTTGAGCATCAGGTAGCTCAGGGCGCCGCGATGCACGATCAGGGCCTCGCGATCGTCGCCGAGGGCGGGCAGCTCGGTGAAGGGCCGTTTCGAGGCGGGCGCGCGCGGAGCCTCGATGTAAGCCATGCGCCAGTAGGGGTGGAGCTGCTGCATTGTAAGCGGATTGCGAGGTGCCGGGTGCGTGGAGCCAGACAACAAAGAGCCTCAGCCAAGAGGCGGCGCGCGTGCTTGTCAAAGCAGGGGCTGCGAGCGCGGGTCGCGGGCGGGCATGGGTAGAAATCGGGCGTTGAGGACCGACGCGCGGAGCTTAACGTTTGAGGGTTTCTCTTCAGCCAACCCTCCGCCCTTCGTCTCTCCTATGCTCAATCCAGCTGCTTCCCAACATCGTC